>JBFFLO010000044.1:0-11366 GCA_041554895.1 Lutimonas sp.
GGTTCCGCCCACTTCTTGCATTAAATCTCCACCCCAAAATCTAAATTCAGCATGACTGTCTTCGATTTTCAAGGCTTTCATTAGGTTTGAAGCATGCAGGTCACCGGAAGCTTCTCCTGAAATAATATAATATTTCAACTTTTCAATGCTTTAATGTCTATTAATAATTCGGCTTATAAAAATTTACTGAGCAAAACCAAAAAGGCTATAACAAAACAGGCTATTAATACACCTCTTGCCCTTAGGTCCTGTTTCTTTTTTAAGAAAATAAAAAAGACAAATAGGTTTGGAATAGCTGCAAGACCAAGCACTTTCCCGTATAAATTGCCTTCATTAAGGATCTTTAACGTCTCTTCAAAACTATATGTCGAAACAAATTCCACATATATATAAAACCCAAAGGCCGTGGCGATAATTCCTACTAAAAACCCTATTAAAATTTCTTTTTTCATGATAATTTCCATTGGTTTAAGGCTGGAAGGAAATGATGTGCTGTCATATCAAATCCCACAGGGACAATTGCAATATACCCATTCTTTAAGGACCATAGGTCAGTATCTTCACCATTATCAAGGTTGATAAACTTTCCTGTGAGCCAATAATACTCTTTTCCTTGTGGATTTACTCTTTTATCAAACTCTTCGACCCAGTTTGCACGTGCCTGACGGCATATTTTAATCCCCTTAAATTTCTTGCTTTCAACTTTGGGAAAATTTACGTTGAGCACAACTCCATCCGGGAGCCCGCGCTCAAGTACATTCTCTGCAATTTTTTTAATAGCAGCTTTCAAGTGATCAAACTTAGCATTCCAGGAATAATCAAGCAAGGAAAAGCCAATGGCAGGAATTCCTTCAATTCCCGCTTCCACAGCGGCGCTCATTGTACCCGAATAGATCACATTTATAGAACTGTTCGATCCATGGTTCACCCCGGAAACACAAAGGTCAGGTTTTTTATTGAGAATTTCACTAATTGCCATCTTAACGCAATCAGCGGGAGTTCCCGAGCACCTGTATTCCAATTGAGGTCCTTCATCTATAGTTATCGCATCACAATAAATCGTCGAATCCAAAGTTATAGCATGACCCATACCACTTTGTGGACTATCGGGTGCAACGACGATTACATCTCCTAATTCATTCATGACAGAGATTAAAGTCCGAATACCAGGTGCCGTAATACCGTCATCATTAGTTACCAGGATCAAAGGTCGTTTTTCCATGATTGAAGAATTTAAAAACAAAAATAAAACTTTTGGAGTTACCGTTTGAAATTTATGTTTAACATTTAATTATGAGCCAAATCGCCAATTTATAGCTAGTATTGTGTTCTGTTTTGCCGAATTTTGCAGACATTTGTGCACAAATCGTAATTTAGGTACATATTAAATACGGTTTTGTTTATATTGACACGGTGTTAAGACCAATATGTAGCGAGTAAATGAATAAAACTTCCCTCTTTATGAAAAATAAGTATAAAATTATATTTCCCCTTATCATTGTGGCCGGGATGTTATTTGGGTTCCAAATAGCGAATAAGCCCGATCCGGAAAAAGATAAAATTTTAATCGGCCTTGTAAGATATGCTCTTAAACAGGGTCATTATGAACCTCACCCTATAGATGATGAGTTTTCTGAAAAAGTATTCAGTGATTTTATAGATGCTTTGGATCCTTATAAAAGATTCTTTTTACAAAGTGATATTGATGAGTTTTCAAAATACAAAACCTTGCTCGATGATCAAATCAAAAGTGAGGACCTTTCTTTTTACAATATCGTGATGGAAAGGTTTGATCAAAGAGTCCTGGAATCTCAGGGGTACTACAGGGAGATTCTTGCAAATCCTTTTGATTTTAACAAAGATGACAGTTTTGATGTTGATTATGATAAAAAGACATTTGCTGCTTCTGCGGCAGAATTAATAAAAAATTGGCAATACCAATTAAAGGTCAGCACTTTATCGAGGCTTCATGAAAAGATTCAACTTCAGGAATCAATGACAAAAACCGTTGCCTCAACCGAAGAAAAAGCTGAGGGTGAAACAGAAGATGTGGTGAAAATAAAATCATTTGAAGAACTAGAAAAGGAATCCCGCAAGGCGACTGAAAAAAGCCTCGATGACCTCTACTCAGTGATGACAGAATTGGACGATACAGACTGGTTTTCTATTTTTATAAATACCATGACCATTCAATTTGATCCGCATACCAATTACTTTGCGCCAAAAGACAAAAAACGTTTTGACCAAACGATGGCGGGGAAACTTGAAGGTATTGGGGCAAGACTTCAAAAAAGAGATGATTATGTTAGGGTTGCTGAACTTATTTCAGGAGGACCTGCCTGGAGAGGCGGAGAATTGGAAGTTGGCGACCTGATCCTTAAAGTTGGCCAGGCCGATGAAGCGCCTGTCGATATTGTAGGAATGAGACTGGACGATGCCATTGAATATATCAAAGGTAAAAAAGGGACTGAGGTTCGCTTAACCGTAAAGAAAATAGACGGTTCGATGCATGTTATAAGTATTATAAGAGACATTGTTGAGTTAGAAGAAACCTTTGTTAAGTCGGCTGTGGTAGATGTCGACCAACGTAAATTCGGAGTGATCAACCTTCCCAAATTTTACATTGATTTCAACGAAAGAAATTTTAGGAATTCTGCTACAGATATGGAGCAGGAAATTGCAAGGTTAAAAGAAGAAAATGTCGAAGGTCTTTTAATCGACCTTAGAAATAACGGCGGAGGATCTTTAACAACAGCTATTGAAATTGCCGGACTTTTCATAAGTGACGGCCCTGTTGTTCAGGTGAAGTACAGAGGTGAAAAGCCAAATATCAGATCCGACAAGGATAAAAGAATTCAATGGGATGGCCCTTTGGTTGTGCTGGTAAATGAATTAAGTGCTTCTGCCTCTGAAATTTTTGCAGCCGCCATGCAAGATTATAACAGAGCTGTTATTATAGGAAGTAAACAGTCTTTTGGAAAAGGAACGGTTCAAAATGTATTGCCATTGAACAATTACTTTAAATATGATAAAGATCTGGGCGCCCTTAAAATAACGATTCAAAAATTCTATCGCATCAATGGAGGTTCAACCCAGTTGAAAGGAGTTGTAAGCGATATCGCTATGCCAGATAAATACACCTATTTCGAAATTGGGGAACGAGATGAAAATAATCCGTTAAGCTGGGATAAAATCGAACCTGCCGAATATAAACCCGTTAATGTTTATGCAAATTTCCATGAGGTTGTAAACGAGAGCAAAAAAAGAATTGCCGACAACCCTCATTTTATTATCATCGATGATAATGCAAAATGGTTAAAACAAGGACGTGATAAGACCCTGATACAACTGAACTATGAGAAATTCAAAAAAGACATAGAACAAAGAGAAAAGGAAAGTGAAGCCTTTGAAGATATTGCTTTGTACGAAAGTAATTTGACTTTTAATTCTCCTCAATATGAATTACCCTTGTTTTCTCAGGATTCCATTCTCGCCAAAAAGCGTGAAATATGGCATAAAAATTTGAAAAAGGACATCTATATGGAAGAAGCTCTAACGGTTCTTTCAGAACTGGAAATCAATAAAAATTTACTGGTAAAGAATTAAGAATTTCAAACCCGTCAAAAGTCCTTAACGAACTCAAACTGTTTGCTAAGGACTTTTTTTATTCCTCTTGTTAAATACCATAACTTTGCACTGTTAAAATTCAATCAGGCACCTTTGTATAACCGATTTAAAATACACCTGGAAGAAAACTTTCCGAAATTGAGAAACAAAAAATTGCTTCTCGCTATTTCAGGTGGAATTGATAGCACGGTTTTATTGGATCTTTTATCAAAAACTGATTCAGAACTGTACCTGGCCCATTGTAATTTTAAATTAAGGGGAAAAGAGGCTGATGCTGATGAGGCTTTTGTTCGTTCGCAAGCCAAGGAATATGACAAAACGCTGCATGTCATTCAATTTGACACCAAAGCATATGCTTCAATGCACAAATGTTCTATTCAGATGGCTGCCCGGGAACTCCGATACACATGGTTTAAAGAGTTGTTGAAGAAAAAAGGCTATGATTATCTGATCACTGCCCATCATGCCGATGATAATCTTGAAACATTTTTTATCAACCTTTCAAGAGGTACCGGGATAGACGGTTTGTGTGGAATTCCTGAAAAATCCAACAACACACTTAGGCCTTTATTGCCCTTTGGCAGGGAAGATATTTATACTTACGCCAAAGAACAAAAACTAAGCTGGCGAGAAGACAGTAGCAATGAGGATAGCAAATACCTCAGGAATAAGATCAGAAGGGATTTGGTCCCATTGCTTAAAGAAATTAACCCTTCCTTCCTGGAGAATTTATCGTCTACCGTAAACCATCTTAAGGAGACTAATGAGATTGTAAGTGATGCCATGCAAATTGTTCAAGATAAAGTGATCGAAAAGCAAGAAGCGGCAAATCCTTCCGTTACGCGCTATAAGGTGAAGGACCTTTTAGAATTTTCTAAGAATAACGCTTACCTGTACCAACTTTTTTATCAATTTGGTTTTCATCAATGGGATGACATCAGGTCCTTACTTGTATCACAATCAGGAAAGCAGATTTTTTCCAAAACCCATCGACTACTTAAACACAGAGAATACTTGCTTTTAAGTGAGATCCCCAAAAATCAATTTGATGCTTCAATTCAGATAATTCAGGATTCTGATGAGTTGATTGCCTTGGAAGGACCCTCCTTAAAAATGGAAACACTGAAATTAAAAAGTTCCGGATTCAAAACAAAGCTTGATGATACCCCTAAAAATGCCCTTTTTGATAAAGATCTGTTAACTTTTCCCTTATATGTAAGAAAATGGGAAAAAGGCGACTATTTTTACCCAATCGGAATGACAGGAAGAAAAAAGTTGAGTAAATTTTTTAAAGATGAAAAATACTCGCTTTTAGATAAAGAAAATATTTGGTTACTTTGTTCCGGCCCGGATATTATCTGGATCATTGGAAAAAGAATGGATAATCGTTTTAAGATTACTGATAAGACAAAAACCATATTAAAAGCAACGCTGCAAACATGAACTATCTTTTTAAAGTATTTATATTCCTTGTCCTTACCGGATCGGTCGCTAGTGCACAAATCCATAAACCGGTTGTCTGGGAAACCTCAGTGGAGAAAATAAATGACTCTGATTTTAACTTGATCATTTCAGCGACTATTGAAGCTGGCTGGCATTTGTATTCCCAGAATGTTCCGGAGGGAGGTCCTATACCTACCACTATTTTGATCAAAGAAAATGAGGAAAAATTCCAATTAATTGGAAAGCCGGTTGAAGGCAAAGGTCATGAAGAGTTTGACAAGGTATTTAATATGAATATCAAGTTTTTTGAAGAAAGTGCTTCTTTTAAACAGAAAATACGCTTGTTGACCAACGACAAAATTAAGATAGAGGGCTCACTTGAATTTATGGTCTGCGATGATACCTTTTGCCTGCCTCCGACCGAGGTCGACTTTAGCTTTGAAGAAATCCAGGGAGTAGCCGGAGAGGCAGTTACAGAAATTGTTAGCGATGCCGAGGATAAGAGCTTCCTTCAAAACACGAAAGTGCTGGAAGAAAATGCAGAAGAAGATACACAGGAAATTGTCGGCAAAACCAAACAGGAAAAAAAGAAAAGCCTCTGGACATTATTCATCCTGAGTTTTTTTGCGGGCTTTGCCGCACTTTTGACGCCTTGCGTTTTTCCAATGATTCCGATGACCGTAAGTTTCTTTACCAAACAGAGTAAAACAAAAGCCATTGGCATTAGAAATGCCATCCTTTTTGGTGTTTCCATAGTATTCTTGTACGTATTGCTCGGAACCGTGGTGACTTCTGTTTTCGGTGCCGATTCGCTGAATGCTTTATCAACCAATGTATGGTTCAACATCATATTCTTCTTATTATTGATCATATTTGCTGTTTCCTTTTTGGGCGCTTTTGAAATTACTTTACCAAGTTCCTGGGGCACTAAAGTAGATTCTCGGGCCGATAGAGGAGGTTTGATCGGTATTTTCTTTATGGCCCTGGCCCTGGCCATCGTATCATTTTCATGTACAGGACCAATTGTGGGAACTGCTTTGGTGGCTGCCGCAGCCCAGGGAGGAACTGCCCCGGTGATCAGTATGCTGGGATTCTCATTGGCCATTGCACTGCCCTTCTCCATTTTCGCGGCATTCCCCGGATGGATGAATTCACTGCCAAAATCAGGTGGTTGGCTCAATACAGTTAAAGTATTTTTAGGGTTTTTAGAATTGGCACTTGCTTTTAAATTTCTGTCAAATGCCGATCTTGTCGTGCAGGGTCACTGGCTCGAGAGAGAAGTATTTATAGCCATTTGGATCACCATTTTTGGAGCGCTTGCATTCTATCTGTTTGGAAAGATCAAATTACCCCACGATTCTGACCTTCCTCATATTTCAGTTGGAAGACTAAGCCTGGGGCTCGTGGTTATGACGTTTACAATTTATATGATTCCCGGGCTTTGGGGAGCTCCCTTAAAATTGATCAGTGGTTTTCCACCTCCAATGCATTACAGTGAATCATCCTATGGAGTTGGTTATACGAAGCTAAGCGAGGCAGGAATGGGAACGCAAATAGAAATCCCAAAAGGAGCCCATTTGGGCCCGCATGATATTATTTCATTTCTGGACTATGAAGAAGGAATGGCTTATGCAAAAAAAATCAACAAGCCTGTTATGATTGATTTTACAGGGCACGCTTGCGTTAACTGTAGAAAAATGGAGGAAAGGGTTTGGTCTGATTCCAGAGTTTTACAAGTCCTGAAAAATGATATTGTTCTTATTTCCTTATATGTTGACGATAATAGAGCGCTTCCTGTTGAAGACCAATATACTTCTTCCATAAATGGAAAAAAAGTGACGACTATTGGTAAGAAATGGAGTGAATTCCAGATCAATAAGTACAAAGCAAATGCCCAACCTTACTATGTGTTAATAGATCATAATGGAGCTAATTTAAATGAATATTCCGCTTATAATCCTGATATTGAAGAGTACTTATCCTGGTTGCAAGAAGGTATTGAAAATTTTAAGCCCGATGCAGAGTAGTCTTTTGGTATGCATTTTGATATATTAGATTTTTTTGCACTACCCAACCCACATCAAGATCAATGAAATAATCATTTATGTACAGGTTTTTATTTATTATATGCATCTTTGTTTATCTTAATTCTGATGCACAAAATAATAGTCATTCATTTAAACATGGGGAGTTTTTAAAATACAAGATCCAATATGGCTTGCTAAACGCTGGCTTTGCCACTGTTGAACTTGAAAACCCCGACAAAAAGAATGATTCATTATTTCATTCCGTAGGTTTAGGGTGGAGCACCGGAATGGTGGGTTTTCTATTTCCCGTTTCAGACAGGTACGAAAGCTACTTTACGGCAAGCGAGTTAAAGCCAAAGCACTTTATCAGAAAAGTCAGTGAAGGAGGATATACCCAGGATAAAGAGATCTTTTTCGACTTTAATTCACATCAGGCCAAGGAAATAAATCATAAAAAAGGTACCGAAAAATCTTTCTTCATTCAAAACAATATACAAGATATGATCTCCTCTTTCTATTATATGAGAGATATTGATTTTGAAGTTTTAGGGGAAAGGGACTCTATTTCGGTCAATATGTTTTTCGATGGCAAAATGAATCCTATCAAATTAATTATCCTTGGAAGAGAAACGATCAAAAGTAATTTCGGGAAGATCAAAACCATAAAAGTCAGGCCTTTGGTACTCAAGGGAAGGGTTTTTAAGGATGAAGAGAATGTGACCTTATGGATTAGTGATGACCTTAACAAAATCCCCATAAAGATTAAGGCTTCTTTACTCGTAGGAGCTGCAAAAGCAGAATTAATTGAATATAAAGGATTGGTTCATCCGTTTCCCTGAATTTTTAACTAATCTTAGGGTTGTTTATTTCTCAAATTCGATAAATTTGCAGCGTTGTTAGAAAATAATTCAAACGTGAGGAGAACTATTGTATTCATATTGGGATTTATCCTTTTTTATTCCTGCCAAAAAGAAGCAAAAGAAGTAACAGAAACTAATGCTGTTGAAGAGGTAAAGCCCTTAATCATTGAAGAGTTTGGCTATATTCTAAACAATTATAAAGTAGTTAAGGACACCATAAAAAGTGGTGAAAGTTTTGGGGAAATTCTTGACAGGCATCACATTGATTACCCTGAAATATATAAAATAGCCGCTGCAGCCAGAGATACTTTTGACATAAGAAAATTAAGAGCTGGTAAACCTTATACGATTCTTGCTAAAAATGATTCTACGGAAAGGGCTCAGGTATTTATCTATCAGCCCAATAAAGTTGAATACCTTATTGTAGATTTTACTGATTCTGTTCAAACCAAATTTGGACGGAAAGAAGTGAAGATAGTTGAAAAAACGGCTACCGGGATCATTGAAAGTTCTTTGCCCGAGGCTATTGAAGGACAAAACCTGAATTATATTCTCGCACATGAGATGAGTGACATTTATGCCTGGACCATTGATTTTTTCCATCTTCAAAAAGGAGACCATTTCAAATTGATCTATGAGGAAAAATACATCAATGACACTATACCGGTAGGAATTGGCAATATCAAAGCGGCTTATTTTGTACATAAGGATAACCCGATATATGCCTTTAATTTCATTACTGATTCTACGAAAAATATCAATGACTATTACGATGAGAATGCGAAGACATTAAGAAGACAGTTTTTAAAGTCCCCCATCAAATTTAGTCGGATATCATCCCGATACAACTTAAAAAGGCGCATCAAGTATTACGGCAACAAGGTAAGGGCTCACAGGGGTACTGATTTTGCGGCCAATGTGGGCACTCCGATCATGAGCACGGCCAATGGCACTGTTGTTGAATCACGCTACAAAGGAGGAAATGGAAATTATGTCAAAGTCAAGCACAATTCGACCTATAGCACTCAATATTTACACATGAAGAAGCGCGCAGTTCAAAAGGGTCAATATGTAAAACAAGGAGATGTTATAGGCTATGTCGGGATGACCGGAAATACCGCCGGACCACATGTTTGTTATCGTTTTTGGAAAAATGGCAAGCAGGTAGATCCTTTTAAACAGAAACTCCCCTCAGCGGCACCGATTAAAGAGCATTTAAAGGACGACTATTTTACATATATATCTCCTATAAAGAGTCAATTAGACGGTATTCCAAACCGTTATTTAGAAACTGAGATTGCTGCCAGTTCATCGGCTGAATAAAACTATTTAAACAGAATTTATTATGTCACTTATCAATATAAATCCAACTACTACCAATTCATGGAAGGAACTTACCAAACATTATGAAGAAGTAAAAGACCTTCAAATGAAATCTTTGTTCCTTCAGGATACTGGCAGGAAAGAAAAAATGTCCCTTCAATTTGAAAACCTCAATTTCGATTTCTCAAAAAACCGAATGACCGAAGAGACCCTATCCCTTTTATTGGGGCTTGCTAAAGAAAGCAAACTCGATGATGCCATTGAAAAATATTTTGGAGGGGACAAAATAAATGTAACCGAAAACAGAGCGGTTTTACACACCGCTTTGAGAAATAAAAGTACCGACCCCATACTTGTAAACGGACAAGATATTATGCCTGAAGTAAATCAAACCTTGGAAAAGATCAAGGGGTTTACCGGGCAAGTGGTTTCTGGAGAATTCAAAGGCTATTCCGGAAAACCCATTACCGATGTGGTCAATGTTGGCATTGGCGGTTCTGATCTGGGGCCAAACATGGTGGTTGAAGGCCTTCATTATTATAAAAACCACTTAAAAACTCATTTTGTATCCAATATTGATGGTGACCACGTGACAGAGGTCTTAAAGGAACTTGATGCTGAAACAACTTTATTCGTGATCGTTTCCAAAACCTTTACAACTCAGGAAACCCTTACCAATTCTGAAACCATTAAAAAATGGTTTTTACAATCAGCCACGAAAAATGACATTCAATATAATTTTGTAGCCGTATCTACTAATTTGGAAAAGGTAAAAGCCTTTGGGATAGCCGAAGATAATATCTTTACCATGTGGAATTGGGTGGGAGGAAGGTATTCCCTCTGGAGTGCTGTTGGATTATCCATAAGCCTTTCCATCGGATTTGACAACTTTCGGAAATTTTTGGATGGTGCCTATGCCATGGACCAACATTTCAAAAACACTGAATTCCGTAATAATATACCGGTAATCCAGGCCTTGATCAGTATCTGGTATAATAATTTCTTTGGATCAGAATCAGAGGTGGTGATTCCCTATACCCAATACCTGGAAAAACTAGCTCCTTTTTTACAGCAGCTTTCTATGGAAAGCAACGGTAAATCTGTTGATCGTAATGGAGAAAAGGTTACTTATCAGACAGGAAATATTATTTGGGGTAATACAGGAACCAATGTACAACATGCTTTTATGCAGTTGGTACATCAGGGAACCAAATTAATTCCGGTGGATTTCATTGGATTTGAAGAATCATTGCACGGCAACGTGGAACACCATCAAAAACTTATGGCAAATTTCTATGCTCAGGCAGAAGCTTTATTTGCCGGAAAAACTGCTGAGGAAGTACATCTTGATATGAAATTTTCAGGGGATACACAAAAGATAAATGCCTTATTGCCCTTTAAAGTTTTCGACGGAAACCGGCCTTCAAACGCCCTTTTGATGAAAAAGCTTGACCCAAGAAGCCTTGGATCGCTTATTTCCAGTTATGAACATAAAACTTTTGTACAAGGAATCATTTGGAATATTTATAGTTTTGACCAGTTTGGTGTGGAATTAGGCAAAGAATTGGCCAATAAATTATTAGTTAAATAATTGTTAAATTCTTGTGAAAGAAATAACCATTATTTAACAATCCATTTTATTTTTATAAGTAGTTTTGCAGCAGTTATTAACTCAAATTAAACTACTTATGAAGACATTTCAAAAGTTTATAACTCTTGTCTTAATTTTAATGACAGCAGTTATTTATTCTCAAACGACAGTGACAGGTTCTGTTACTGACAACTCAGGGGTTCTTCCCGGAGCAACCGTTCTGGAAAAAGGAACCAGTAATGGAACTACTTCAAATTTTGAAGGAACCTTTAGCTTAGAGGTAAGTTCAGACTCCGGAGAGCTGGTAATCTCTTATTTAGGCTATGAAACAGTGACCATAGCTTATTCGGGAAGTATGAACATCGGAACCATCGAACTTCAAGAGGATGCGGATTCTCTGGATGAGGTTATACTAGTGGGTACAGGGATTATCGATTTAGCTGAAGGAAGAAAGACGCCAATCGCGGTTTCTACTATTAAAGCTAAAGAAATCCA
>JBFFLO010000045.1:0-11258 GCA_041554895.1 Lutimonas sp.
GGAATTGATGACCGGAAATTATTGACTAAAAATTTAAAGAATAATGTACCTAAAGGATATTTTCCTGGTCGATATATCAAACACGAGTTGGAATATTTTGTATTACAACCGATTCGTGCCCAACTAAAACTGACTATACAAGAAGAGCTGACTGCCGAAATACTTGAATCCAGAGGCCAGGGATTGGAAAAGGTTTATATTTTTATACATGAGCCTAGAATTACAAAATGGTTTTCAAGTGCAAATATCAAAGAGTATTTAGAGAGTGGAAAAGAGGCCGAATTAGGCTTGCTATATAAAGTAGGAGTTGTTCAAATAATTGAAACAAAACAATGGTCAGAAGGTGTTCATTTCCCTCAAATGGGCGCCAGGGCTATCAAGATTTTAAGAGAAATCAAAGAATCAAATGGCTTTATCATTACAAACGGAGAGTATGCAGCCATGATGACCGACATCATAGAAATTGACCATTTTCATATCGGTAAGGTTTTACATGAAATGACAGCCAAGATTATGGGAATCCCTAAAGGCAGTGGCTTTATTCAATTTGTACCGGCTGCTGTTCGCACAACCCTTGCCTATCCTACGCCTATTCAGACTGCCAAGGATTTTGAAATAGCATTAAAGAGCGATTTATATAAACGGATTAGCAACAAGATTGGAGAAAAGGAATTATTACAGATCATTTCTAAAGATGCTATTGAAAATGGAACTCCTATTGAAAAGCTTTTAGCCCAATTAGAGCAACAGATGGGTAAGAATAAAGTGATTGAAAAAGTGAAATCGTCTTTTGCCGGCGGGGTATATAAAGATGGTTTGCCTTGGGGTGGGGTATTGGCCGAAATTGATACCAAACAGTACAACTGGAAATTTGCTGCCCATATTGCCAATAAAGAACCAAAAAATGTGCCGGCATTAGTTCAAGAATATAAAAAGAAAAACAATAATTCAAATAAAATTGAGCTGGCTTGGAATGGGGGTTATATACTCAACCCTGAATTGGTAGGCAAGTTGGGCCTGCCAGAAACCTACATTGGCTCTCCCTTAGGTTTATTGATCATGAATAATAAGGTGTTTTGCCCGCCACTTTTTAATAAACCGGCTTTTATGATCTATAAAAATGGCCATGTGGATATTAGGAAGGTAAACAGCAAAGCAGGTTTCACGGTCATGGGAAAACAAAATAATCTTGCATTTCCGGCTGCCAACTATAACAAACACAGTAGTTCAGCGCCCTGTTATTATGATTTGTCTTATCCTGAAGAAACCCTGCAAGGTGATGGGAACGTCATTTTAAGGATTGCAGGAAATACGGTAAAACAGATTATCATGACAAAAAAGAAAGAAGCTGTAAATATCATTCCTGTGGGGATCACCTTGTCGGTTCCTTTAAAATTGTTTTCACGGGATATGTTTCAGGAAGGTAAGCCTATAGACATCCGTTTAATGGAGCCTGAAAACGATCCTTATCATTGGGATGACATATTGTATGCTATTGAAGCAGGACCCATGCTCATAGATGAGGGGAAACAAATATTGAATATGGAGGAAGAAGGATGGAAAACAACGAATTCGATCAAAACGCAAGCTGCCAGATTGGATTTTACTGATATGCGGGGACCAAAAATTGCTGTAGGAATAACCAATGAAGGTAAACTAATGGTACTGATGGTAAATGGCAGGATCAGGGAATCGGTAGGTGCAACGCATGATGACATGGCTGATATTCTTTTAAAATATGGCATGGATAAAGCTATGGGATTTGACCCGGGAGGTAGCAGCACCTTAGTAGTAGACGGTAAGGTCATGAATATTTCACCCTATAACAAAAATTACGAAAAGGATATTTACTCTTTGCCCCCCGAGCCGCGGTTTGTCGCAAATACGATTATGGGATGGATTGAGGACTAAGATAATGGCATGGTTTTGTTACTGACTTTTCCGAAGAAGGCAATCATACTGCTGCATTCGAAATTTGATTTTGAATTTTGCCTTCGACAAAATACATTTTCATCATACCCTTATTCTTGGCCTCTAATTCACCTCTGAAGGAACATTGGAATTGATCTTTGATAAGCTGGTAGGTTTTATCAGAGATGTTGATCTTACCGGGTTCAGAATTTGATTCCATGCGTGAAGCGATGTTTACGGTATCCCCCCAAATATCATAGGCAAATTTCTTTTTACCTACTACACCGGCTACAACCGGTCCTGTGTTGATACCGATACGTATATCAAAACGGGTCATGGTATCGGGGTCGACCTTTTTAGATTCTTTTACAAATTCTGCAATTTCAAAAGCGGCCTCTACTATCTGAACAGGATGATCTTTACTAGGAAAAGGCAGTCCTCCCGCACACATATAGGCATCTCCAACAGTCTTGATCTTCTCCAGGCCATGCTTTTCAATGATGTCGTCAAATTTCGAGTAATAGTAATCTATGCTATCGACGAGCTCTTCGGGAGAAAGTTTGTCAGAATAGGCTGTAAAGCCTTTAAAGTCAGTAAACATAACACTTACCGAATCAAAGCGCTTGGCTTGAACTTTACCCTTGTTTTTGAGTTCTTCGGCAGTTTGTTCAGGCAAAATATTCAGCAAAAGTAAATCTGATCTTTCCTTTTCATTTTCAACGAGAAGTTTGGCTTTATTGACAAAATTATTTCTACGGTATAAGCCAATAGCCACAACGATGATGAGTAAAAGACCAATTCCGGAAGCCAGGGAGATGAGTTGTTGATTTTTTTTCTGTTGGTCGAGCAGGTCAACTTCGATTTGTTTCTGAGACACTTCGTAATTGGTTCTTAGATTAGCCATTTCCTGAACAGCTGATATATTAGTCACACTATCACGATAAAGGATGTGATTTTTAAAGTTTTTCAATGACTCCTCAGTTATTCCTCGCAACTCGTAAAGTTCAGAAAGTTGCAGATAGGCTTCACTGATCTGATCTTTAAGGCCATATTGCATAGCCAGGTCAAGGCTTCTTTCTGCGTAAGAAAAGGCTTGTGTCCAGTCTTGCTTTTTGGCATATATGTCAGACATGTAAGTTAGGTATACCGAAACAGGATAGTAGTCTTCATTATCTTCCAGGAAAGATATGGCTTTATTAATGTTAAGTTCAGCTAAAGTGTCTTTGCCTTGTTCTGCATATACCATTCCAATGTTACCTAAATTATAAGCTGTACCAATTGAATAATGAATTTTTTTGAAGATAATACTCGACTCTTCAAAGTTTTTCAATGCAGATTCATATTTTTTATTGTTAAAGTATGAATCACCAGCATTTAAAAGAGCCGAAGCCAGTGCAAGAGAATCTGAAGTTTTCCTTATTAAATCAATTGCTTTTTGGTAATAAAGTTCAGAATTTTCATAGTCTCCCTGTTTGTTATAGACATCTGCAATAGACATAAGGGCAATACCCTCATCTTCAATAATACCTGTTTGGGTGGAAGCGATGCGGGCACTCTCGAAAAAAGCATCAAGTGCCTGTTGCATATCACCTCTAAGAAGATAGTTACCCCCCTTTTGAAGATAACCGCGGTATAAATATTTATCGTTTTTAACTGATTTTGAATATTGTATCAATTCCTCAGTATATTTTAAAGATAAGTCACTGTCATTTAATTCATTAAACGCCAAATTTCTCAATAATTCTAATTTTTCTATACCATCGAAAATATTTTTATCATAAACTTTCGCAAGACTATCAGCAACTCTTTGATCTTGCCCATAGATAAACAAGATATTAAAACAAAATAAGCCCATTAAGAATAGGCTTTGATATTTAATGCAATAGTTTGTTGTCATTGATTAATTCTAATTGTCGGATCAATTGTTAGTACTAAGGGATCCTTTCCATCACGATAAACGGTAAATTCAATTGAGTATTGAAATGTTTCGCCATTAGTAACATTATTTGAAATTTTTCCATTAACATGAGTAGGAAAATTATTATCAGGTTCTTTGGAAATATTAATCTTGCTTTCATTGTCATTGCTCATTACAACATCAGTTATAAGAACATAATCTTTGGGTGCTGTTGTAATGTTAATTACAGCTGGAACCCATGTTACGTTTCCATTGGGAAGAACACCTGTTGCATAATCCTTAACTTTTCCGGCATTATTATTATCAATATCACCATTACTGTCTCCCATCCAAACATGGTTTTCAATATTTGCTTGAGACAAACCAGGAAATTCGGTATTGACATACATGGTAACCAGGGTATTAATTTTTGGTTTTTGAGCCATAGTATAATTAGGTTTAAATTTATAAGATTTTATTAAATATAGTTTCATTTAACCCGTTTATAAAGCAATATAGGACGAGTTGCAAGCTTTTCTGTCCGAAGGCGTTATTTTAGTTTTCAAGCCTGAATGATAATTATATGAAAAATGTAGTTTTGAAGAGATGTATCTAACCAGTTACGGTGAATAGTTATACAGATCTATTCATTCATGTGTTTTGCGAATGATGGGTTTTATCCGTATTTTCGAATGAACGATAATCCTATTATACAAATTGACATGCAGCTCAAACAGGAAGAAATTAAAACCCATCATACCTTTTGCCGAATATGTGAGTCCTTATGCGGTTTGGAAATAAATACACAAAACAATGAGGTAATTGCCATTAAACCCAATGAAAATCATGTTGCGACAGATGGTTTTTCCTGTGTAAAGGGCTTGTATCAGCATGAAATGTATCAATCGCCTGATCGGTTAAAATATCCATTAAAAAGGCAAAAAGACGGTTCTTATTCGCGGGTTTCATGGCAGCAGGCCATACAGGAAATAGGAGATAAGGTAAAACAGTTACACAAAGAAGAAGGCGCAGACTCCATAGGGATGTATGTAGGAACAGCAGCTGGTTTTAGTGTGTTACATCCTGTTTTTGCTCAGGGTTTTATGACCGGGTTAGGCTCTAAAAGCATGTATAGTTCATCTACACAAGATTGTTCCAATAAATTTGCAGTTTCAAAACTTATCTATGGATTTCCATTCACACTTCCTTTTCCTGACCTGGATCATACCAATTGCCTGATCATTGTTGGGGCCAACCCAATTGTGTCAAAATGGTCCTTTTTACAGGTGCCAAACCCCAGTAAAAAATTAAAAAACCTGGAAAGAAGAGGTGCTAAATTGTATATCGTAGACCCAAGGAAAACAGAAACCGCAACTGTCGCTGGAAAGCACTTGTTTATCCGCCCTGCTACCGATGTGTTCTTTTACCTCTCTTTTCTGCATGAACTGATCGATCAAAATGGAGTAGACGATCAATTTGTTCAGGATCATACCATCGGAATAAACGCCCTTAAGGAATTAGCAAAAGATTGGCCTCCCGAAAAAACGGAAGCAGTTACCCAAATACCCGCTTCAGATCTAAAACAAATGGTAAGTGATTATATTCAGGCAGATGGCGCAGCATTATACTGTTCTACCGGAGTGAATATGGGTGGAAATGGATCATTGGCTTTTTGGCTGCAGGAGGTGATCAATGCTATATCAGGGAACTTGGATAAAAAAGGAGGAACCCTGGTAGGAAAAGGAGTCATGGATTTTATAAAATTCGGCGTTAAAAATGGTATCCTTATGCGCTCGGATAAAAGCAGGGTGGGAGGTATGACTTCTGTCAATGATGCTTTTCCCGGAGGCCTGTTGGCAGATGAAATCCTCACTCCGGGCAAAGGGCAGTTGAAGGCCCTCTTTGTGACCGGCGGAAACCCATTGATTACCATGCCCAATTCGGAGAAATTGAAAACGGCATTGCAAAAATTGGAGCTTTTGGTGACCTTGGACATATACCAAAACGAAACAAGCTCCGAGGCCCATTACGTTCTGCCATGTACAGATGCTTTACAACGCCCAGATCTTCCCTTTATATTTCCTTTGATGCTTGGCCTGCAGCAAAAACCGTATATGCAGGCTACCAAAGCAGTTGTAGCACCTGTAGGAGAACAACGCGACGAAAGTTCCATTTATCTGGATCTAGCCAGAGCCTGTGGAATGCCATTATTTGGTTCTAAAATGGCCCAGTCGTTTTTTACGGGGATACAAAACTATCACACCAGGAAAAACAAAAAAGAATTTCCAACCCTGCCTCAGGAGGCTTTGCTAAACGGACTGTTGCGACTTACCAGGCAATCTTCTTTTAAAAAAATACAGAAAAACAAAAATGGAATTTTGGGCAAGGCTCACAAGCCCGGAAGTTTTGTTCCTAAAAGAGTCATGACAGCCGATAAAAAACTTTGTTTGGCCCCGGAATCCTTACTGAAAGAATCGAAAAATCTGGAAAAGTACTTTGACAATGAAAAAGTAAATGCGCATCGTTTTAAATTAATCACAAAACGCGCCGTTACAACCCACAATAGCTGGACGCACAACATTGAACGGATGACTTCTAAAGGGCGAGAAACGAATTATGCCTATTTGCATCCATCTGATATGCAGGAGCTGGATTTGAAGGAATTGGATTTGATTGATGTCTGTTCAGAAACGGCATCCATCCGGATTGCGGTGAAAAGTTTAAAAACATTAATGCCAAAAACCATTGCGGTTCCCCATGGATGGGGACATCAGCATGCAAAAGGATTAAACCATGCGAATAAAACCGCGGGAGTAAATGTAAATATATTGGCTGCGGATGGTCCTGATAAGTTGGATAAAATCTCAGGAATGGCTCATTTAACCGGTATTTTGGTAGATGTGAAAGCTGCTGAGGGAGCCTTGCAAGCTAACTGGGCAGGGATATAGGTAATTGGGTGTAGCCTGAATACTTAAATCAATTCATATGAGCTATCTCAATAATTTGGTGGAGGTTCCATAGTCGCTTCCGGTCTTGAAGAGTACGGGCTAAGTGTTAAGCTTAAGATGTTATGAAAAAAAGTAATTTCACTCAAATCATAATCCTTAACATCAGCAATATCTTCAGCGCCAACTAAAACAGTTCATGATAAAAATATTATAAACACCGCGATCATTCTAATTCATGGTCAATGATCGTTAAGATTTCTGTTATTCGCCTAAGCAAATCTTTTTGAATGGTATACCTTAAATCTTCTATCATGGTTCTATAATAGAGATGACCAAAAAAGTTATCTTGTTCGAATAGGTAAGCCACTGCCATAGCTTCCTTTTTAACATCCGAAATCGTAGACAAGCCAATCCGTTCTCTCAATTTGGGAACAGACAGGGTCAGCAACACGGGTTCAGCAATTTTTTGCATGTTGTTTAACAGGTTCATACTTGTTTCTTGATCTTCAAAACCTGAATTTAGAATGGAGAAATATTCTGCCAATAATCGTATAAGATCTTTATTTTTAATTAATTCAGAATCACCAGTATTAACCAAAGCATCATAAGCACCCGTAACTAATTCGGCTCTGTACCACGAAAAAGCACCATATTGCAAATACATCTTAATTGAATCTGAAACGGGCAAAGCCATATTGCCTTCATAAATTGAAATTAAGGCACTGCTTCGGCGGATACAATTTTTTTGTGCATTCATGGTTTGCCTCAAGCGCATTTCGGATTCTATAAAATCAGATTTTAGCGCAAGCAAAATATTATTTTCTTGTTTAGTCCTTTTGCGTTCCTCGTTCCAGTTATTGATCTGAAGCGCTATCAATATCCCGATCACTACGAGCACAATTTCACCAATAGCGTACCTGCTATATTTCAGGAACTGGTTATTATCGGAAAGCTTTTTACGGATTTTTCTGTAAAAGGGTATCATGTTCAGCAATTTAACGATTAATTTCCTTTTCGATAAGCTGTATCAGTTCTTGTGTGTTCTGGATCATTTTTTGGTATTCCGCCATTAACAGGCTACTATTGTATTTTGACAAGACAATACCATTTTTGAATCTCATATTGTTCAATAGAAACTCGACTTCATCTTTTGAGATCTCCATAGCTGTCTTTTGGTTCATCTCGTCTGTCTGGGCTTCAAAATTCCTGAGATTGGTGTCCAGATCTGAAAAAGTAAAATATATGTCATACAGATAGCTCTCAAAGTCTTGCTGCATCTCCCCTTCAATAAAAGCTATTTTTTTAAATCCAACCTGCATGTTTTGTAGTCCATTCTTGATCGATTTGTTTGACATGATCGCTAAATTACCTGAATTCATCAGTTCCTGATAGGTATTGTCATGCTGGTTAAACGGAAACCAGATCAGGATGTTCAGGGAATGGTAATTAAAGTGATCCAAATCAACCGGAACTACGGCATTGAAATAGTCAAGTACGATTTCACACGATTCGATACACGATTTCCTCGATTGTATAAAAGTGTTCAGTTCATCAATATTCAACAACAGATCGGTCTTTATGTTCTCCAAATAGGTCAATTCCCGCTGTCTTGCTTTCTGTTCCTCATTCCAGTTGTTAATCTGAAGTGCTATCAATATCCCGATCACTACGAGCACAATTTCACCAATAGCGTATCTTGTATATTTCATGGGCTTGTTTTCATCTGCCATTTTTTTACGGATTTTTCTGTAGAAGGGTATCATATAAAAAGGATAGGGGCCAGTTTGTCACTGACAAGGTATTGAATTCTTATGAATTGAGAAAAATGGAGCTCCTTGATCGCTAAAATGGATAGAATCTTACCCTGGTATCTTATCTTTTAGTAAATTAGAGGCAGTCCATTACAATTAACTATATCCTTTTATTGCGTCTTATAGGATAGATAATGGCTTGATAGCTGGAGATGAGGGCAGAAATAGAATCTAATTAAAACAAACATATTATGGGAATTTTCTGGGATTTAGTGCAACAAGATGAATTGGAAGAACAAAAGAAACAAGCAAGTAGCATTGAGGAGCGTGTAAAACTTTTAGAGGAAGATTTGGTCAATACAAAGGCCTTGCTCAAAAAAACACTAATGGCTCTGGAAACACATTTGGTAAAAGATATAGATGGCGATGGTAAAACAGGTTCTTTGTAATCTGGAAAAGAATAAGCCGGAAAAATCGAAAAAGATTCAGATAGCAGTAACTTTAGCTGTGAAGTATAATTATTATGTAACCATTAAATTAAGAAAAGATGAAAAAAAATATGGGAACAGCAGATAAAAGTATCAGGGTACTAATTGCTGTAATAATTGGAGTTCTTTATTTTACAGGAACGATTTCAGGAACCTTAGGGATCGTACTTTTAGTTTTGGCCGGGGTATTTGTTTTGACGAGCCTCATAAGCTTCTGTCCGCTTTATGTACCATTTGGCTTTACGACTTGTGCCACAAAAGAAAAGAAATAGTATACAGTTAGTTGCATAAGAATAGCGATTTAGGTAACAACTTAAGTCGCTTTTCCTTTTTTACAGATATTGATTAATGAAAAGTAATGCTAACCAGGAGTGAATTCCCATATGGTTTAGAATAATAGATTTTTTTGATGCATTGTGCCATTAGAGCTGGTTAGGTTGGCATATCAGGCAATCTAAGGTTTCGAATAAGACTTTGTCCCGAATTTAATTTCGGACAATAATTATAGCTATTCGGACAATTATGAGTACCCCTCATCCCAATTCAATTGTTGCTATATGCTTAAACGTTTAGATTTATAACAATAAGGGAGAAGCTTGGTTCTTCAACCTATCGCATTAATTTACAATAACAAGATTTAACTCATTCAGATTAATGAATTTGTGATACTTGAAACCACTGAAAAACCATTTTATGGAACGAAGAAAGTTTTTAATAGGTATAGGGGGTGTGACTATACTAACCTTATCAGGCGCGGCGTATTATATAACCAGACCTATAGCATATGATGTTTTAATTGCGGAACCTCAATTTTTGGCGCAGATTTGGGATACAGACACAATTATTTCTATCGGGGCTGGCTATGTCTCTCAAACACCAGATGAGAACAGTGAAGATATTTTAGCAAAGACACTCATAGAAGACAGGTCAGGTTCACCAGAAGAATTGGTGAATTCTTTGAATGAAAAAATTACGAACGATTTTCACAAAGGCGATCTTGTTATGATCGATGGTTGGATTTTATCGAGAACAGAGGCTCGTCAGTGCGGGCTCTTGTCAAAAACCCAAATAAGACCCTGAACATGCATACAGATACCAGGCATTTACCGAATCATAGTACCATAGAAGGGGAAATCTGTATTGTTGGAGCGGGCGCTGCAGGCGTAAGCATGGCATTAGACCTGAGCAAATCAGGAAAAAAGGTCATCCTGTTAGAGGGTGGCGGCTTTGAATACGAACAAAAAATGCAGGACCTGTACAGAGGGAAAAGCACGGGTCAAAGATACTATCCTTTGCATGGAACCAGATTACATTATTTTGGGGGAACCACTGGGCACTGGGCCGGTATGTGCGCCCCTTTTGATGATATCGATTTTGATGCGCGTCACTGGGTTCCTGATAGTGGATGGCCCATAACCAAAAAGGATCTGGACCCGTTTTATGCCAAAGCGCATGAAGTATTAAAACTCGGGCCCTATCAATACGACCTGGCCTACTGGCAGAAGCAATCGAAAGATCTTGTCCCGTTTCCGATCGATGAATCAGTTGTGTGGAATAAAATGTGGCAATTTAGTGAAGCGCGGTTTGGCACTTTATACAGAGATGAAATCGTAAAATCAAAAAACATTCATGTTTATACCTATGCGAATGTTGTTGACATTTTTGCCAATGAAAATGTCTCTGTCATTGAATCCCTTCGCATTAAGAACCATGAAGGTAAGACCCATACTGTAAAAGCCAGGCAATTTATCCTGGCCTGCGGCGCGATTCAAAATTCAAGGATGCTTCTGGCATCTAATTCCCAGGCAAAAAACGGGATTGGAAACGATAATGATCTGGTGGGACGGTATTTTATGGAACATCTTGAAATTGCTACAGGGGAGGTATGGTTGGCGCAACCTTTTTATACAGACCTGTATACAACCTGGGGTAAACCCAGGGCAGAACTGGCCATCACCAGAAAAGCCCAAACGGAACACAAAATCCTGAACGGCACACTAAGTCTTACTGATCTGAATGTTGCCAAACATATTATTCCAAGGATGGACCTGTTGCAGGTTGATGATTACAAGAAAGCGGGTAAATTGTTTTTTGATAATATGGATGAAGCTGAGGAAAAAGCAAAACTGGAAAATTCTGATAATAATTCGAGGGCATTCGAATTCAATATACGAATCGAGCAGGCTCCAAATCCAAATTCCCGGGTAACAATCGGTCAGGAAAAGGATGCCTTAGGCGTACCCAGAATTATTTTTAACTGGGA
>JBFFLO010000046.1:0-11247 GCA_041554895.1 Lutimonas sp.
CTTTCCACCGTTAAAGTGGCTTCATTTATAGTCAACTGACCATGGCTTGCCCCGTATTCAATATTGTAATTGGCTGCCTGATCTCTGACAAAAATATCGTACACCCCAACGCCCATTTTGGCTTCATCATCAAGAGTATACGCAATAGGATCGCCCTCCTTCATAAAATAATAAGGGATCCCATCAGGGAAAATAGCTTCTATGACCTCATAATTCGCTGTTTTCGAAAAAGTTGTTGGGATATCCTTATCGGTAAGCGCCGTGCCATAACTCGATTCAAAATCCACAGATGTTACCTGAAGCGTTCCTTTATCTATTGTGACAAGTGCCTTGTCATACACGACATTGAAGTTGGCCGCCATATTGTCAAGGAATGCTCCCGGGAAAATAAAATGATATTCACCTTCAGAGGTTGCATCAATACCGGTTATTAAATTCAAAGCGTAGAACTTTTGAATCTCATTGTTTAGGTTCTCCTCCGTTGGCGCATCGGTATAGTCTATCAATGAAAATATTTTGTCAATTGTCAGCGGATTGTTTCCGGTTTCATTCATGATCGCGCTTTGACGTAAATTATTCATAATAGCACTCTGCCTCAATTCATTCATGACACCCAATTGCCTGCTTATCTCGCCATTTACGATGGCATCAACTTTCAGATCGACAATATCTATAATGTTCATGATGGCACCAACCCTCATATCATTCATCACTGCACTCTGCCTGAAATCATTCATAATACCCGTTTGCCTCAGGTCATTCATGATATTAGATGTTCTGGCCACCCATTCATCGTTCATGATTGCCGTTTGCCGCAATTCATTTTGAAGTGACCCGTCAATATAATTGGTAAAATAATTCTTGTCAATTCTCAGGGTATTCATAAGGCCGCTTTGCCTGAAGTCATTCATGATGTTTTTTTGTCTGAATTCATTCATAATGGCATTTTGCCTCATATCATTCATGATATTTCTTTGCCTGATCAAACCATTCAGGATCGCATTCTCAGAAGAGACCCAACCCCCGTATTCAAGAAGGGATGTGATATCCGAATAACGCTCTGAATCACCGTTGAAATCATTGATCAAAAGCATGATACTCTGCGGGTTGTTTACATCAAAATCGTCATAATAAAAATCCTTATCGTGTGCAGTTGCTATGGCTGCATAAAAAGCTGCAATATCGGCATACAAGGGTGAATCATCGGGAACGGCGACTCCTGTTTCATCTGTAAGCTGATAGCTAAATGTATTGTCTATAATATCACCATAGGTAATATCCTGATCATTGGGTTTAACAGTCAAGAAATTCTTCTCAACCGTTAAATTCCCGTTTTTTATAAAATTAATCTGATAGTTGTCAAGCTGTTCCTGAGAAAGTCCATCACCTCCGAAGGCAGCTGTGATGACATAGTTGTTTACATCAGGATAGGAAAAATCATCTGCAGTAGACGATAAGACCAGTTCCGGAAAATATTCCTCAAAAGTTTTTCCATCAGGGAAACCTTCCTCGGGGATGCCCTCTACGGAATAAGACATCTTTGAGCGATAATCTTCCCCATATTTGACAAGTACATCACTAACCGTAACATTCAGGGCTATCCTGCCATCCTGTAAAATTTTATAAGGCTCGGAATAACCACCGTTATTTTGAGATCCCTCGTATGGTTCTGTGTAAATCTGCAGATCCGGATTTCCTGAAAAAACGGGTATGGTCGCCGTAATGGTTCCATCATCATTTACAGTATAATCCAGAGGTTGATTGTCAAAATAAACAATGGGGTAATCGTAGGTCTCTCCATCAGGAAGCGGCGGTGGAAAAAACTCTCCTATGATATTTATTGTTATGGGTTCAGCACTCGGAACAGGCACTGACCCGTCTTCATTTACTTCTATTGTAAAGGAGGTTATTCTCGCTGTTTCAGAAGCAAGGCTTTTAAATACCTTGTTCACATCGATCATGCCTCCTCCGGTTTGCAGCGGATTGGTTCCACCGAGACCATTAGCTATGAACAATTGAATCGCCGCACTCTTACTTATGGTTGAACCCCCATTCCCGTCAGGGTACCATACCGGCAATGCAGACTGTAATAAAGCCATTGCAGCAGCAGCTGATGGCGCCGCAGCCGATGTTCCAAAAAAGTTTTTAAATTGATCTCCATCCACCGGGGTACCATCTCCATAAAAATCGAATCCAATGGAACCTACATTTGTATTCACACCATCCGGTGCGGCAATATCGACATTTACAATGGATCCATCAGTCAGGGTACCTCCATAGGAAGAAAAAGGTTCTGGTTCTGTTTTGTTAAACCGAATGGCACCCACCGTAACTGATTCATCAGTCATGGCGTGTCCGCTTACTGTCGGGGTTCCTTCATTGTATTCCATCAAGGTCAAACCTGCTGATTTAAACGCAATGTACCTGAAAGGCACTGTTACCGGGCCGTTGGCACTTGTAATCATTAAATTTGCCTCGCCATCGGCACTTGCCGTAAAAACCATGATTTCTGCCGCATCCCCTGCTTCATTGCTCCTGTTATTACCGACCAATAACCTGCCCAGATCATCCACAATATAAAAATCAAGATCAGCCAGGGCTCCGTCGGTATTGTCCTGAGAAGCCGAAACCTGATCTGCCCACTGCAAAACCATCATGTAAGTTTCACCTGCCTTTACTCTTATTTTTTGCAAATAATCACCTGTTGCCTGATCAAATACGTGTGCCCTTGTTGTGCTTTCGGTGATAAAGTTTGTTGGTGGCAGGGTTTCAGTTGAACTGAACACGCCCTGATGCCCGGCATTTCCAAAATTACCCGCTGAAGTAAAATGCATGATGTCTTCAAGAGCCAGGTCTTTGATCACGCCTGATATTCTTCCTTCTCCAAAAAATGGCTCGGTTATAAAAGTGATATCATCAACGATAATCTGGCAACCCTCATCTCTCAAAGCCCCTAAACCCACTTCAAAATTCCTGGGGGAAATGGAAGCAGAATGAAAAGCCAGGGAAGCACCCGGTGCAATATCATGAATAATCTGAAGCATTGCCCTTCCTTCATCTGATGCCACTCCAAAGGGCCAATCCTCAACATTAGCCACATCAGTAAGGTAGCCATGGGTATTCAATGCTCCCGGTAGGTCACCATTTTTTACATCTGTTGTGGCTTTTGAAATACCTTCAGTTGCAGGTTGTGTGTCATAGCTGTTTGACATAACCCCGACCTTTATACCAGAACCATCCACAGGAAACAACTGACCATCTCTGATGATCTTAAACGCCTGTCGAACTATGTCTGAAGTCTGGGTTGCATCCCCTTGAGATACTGATTCTCCCGTGTATCCATCACCCGCTGACTCTTTAACTGAAGGGTACAGGGGTCTCACAAAATTTATGCTTGAGACACTGTTAAAATCCAATAATTTATCGATGGGGAAATAAACATCGATGGCCGACAATTCCAGATAGCTGGCAGGCGGCAATAAATAATCAGCATCTGCAACATAAGTTTCGAGCCATGTAATCACAGCTGCCGCTTGGTTTGCCTTGGGGACAATTTCTACCAGGACCTTATTCCCTGTTATTTGAAAAATCAAGGGTGATGGCACATCACCTGCAGTTCCTTCTGCCAGGGCTCTTAATTTAGAGCCAATCAGGTTGTCGTTTTTACCATTATCCTGACCGTAAACAGGAAAAATAAACCCGTCGTCTGGCTCGCAATAGCCCGAATTCACATTGGCCACCACGGTATGCGTATTACCATTACTGGTTACCGTCCATTCTATGAAGTCACCGGCACCAAATTCTTTTGTAAAAGCCTTTTTGTTCAGACCCGGTTGGAATTTGTTCAGGCCCTTGGCAACCCTTTTACCATTGTTAGATTTGACAATACTTCCATTCTCATCAATGACCACCTCTTTTCTGGTGGGGTTTTCATAGGAGAAGCTTGCCTGATACAAACCGTTTTCCATTTTTTTGACGCACACTAATGGTAGAATATCCCTGTCTTTTTGTGCATATCCGGATAATGAAAAACAAAACAACAAAACTACTATTATCATCAAACGATGATCGGTTCCGTTTTTTATTTTATGATAAATTAATTGAAGTTGAGTAAAAAAGTAATCTTTTTTCATGATAAGGGGATTTAGGTATTTAAGTCAACAACATTTATGTTAATCAAATAACCTTTACATAATGTAATTTAACATTTTTGTTTTGTAAAATATTCTTCTAAAGGACCAAACACATGAATTAGTGTCCGAACATCTACAAAATATTTTCGAACGATAAATTCAATTGCTTCTTTGATCCTATATCATTTGTTTTAAATTTTAATCATCTTATTCGCCTCACGTAACCTATTTGACATTTTTTCAAGTAGTCGATAGGCTAAAGATGCATCTGTTTGAATTGACTCATAAAAATTTTTCTTGTCAATAGTCAGCACCCTGACGTCTCCAAAGGCTCTTACTGTGCATGAGTGCACATCTTTTTCAAACAGCCCCATTTCACCAAAAAATTCAGTTTCGCCTAGTTCTGCCAATTTAATATCTTTCCCATTTTGCTCACTGATCACCTCCACCGTTCCTTCCTGAATTACAAAAAGACAATTTCCTGTAGTACCCTGTTTTATGATCACTTCTCCATTTTTATATAATTGCCCCAGATCTTTTTGTTTTTCCTGCTGTTTTTGTTGATTGGGCCTGACAGGTTCAGAGAAGATGCCTCTTATCAAATTAAATAAAAGCACAGGATGAAAAAAACGCTTGAGGATATTGCTGTAACTGGCACTTCCGGTAAAAGTATCCCACAGGGCAGAACTTATTAAATTTTCAGAACCGGCTGTATTTTGTTCTCGCAAAACTGAAAAAAGAACTGCTTTTTTCAATAAAGAAGATTTTTGAATGATCCTGGTAACCAGAAATATCAATTTCCCGATCTGGTTGTCCCTATCCAGACTTTTGCATGCCGGGGCATAAATTTTTTCAAAATTCTTTTTAGAAACACCTTCAAAGATGGCAGCCTTCGCTGCTGCTCTTCCCGTAATGTAAGCCGCCCCAATACCATTTTTATAGAGTTTCGAAGAAGCAGAATCTCCAATCAACACGATGTTGTCGTCATATGGCCCTTTCGCTCCTTTAACATTGATAAAAGGATAGCATTTACAAGGGGCTGCATCCTGCAACACCATATCCTCCGGGAAACACGCTTTTACCTGCTCTGTGGAGATAAAATTTTCTACAATTTCTTTATCAATATCTTTCCCTAATAATACAAGCGTTACATAATCATCCTTAGGAATCAAGGCGCCAAAAGTAATATTGGGAAGATTGAGCAAAAACACATGCATTGAGCCCCCAAAATACTTGTCTACCTGGCTCTGACCTAAATAAAATTCGCTAATATAGGTTCTGGTGACCTCTGGATAAATAAACTCAGGACAAACAGCCTTAAAAATATTCAGTGTTTTTTTGTTAAGACCTACGGCTCCAACCACAAGATCATACTTCTTGTTTCCATATTTTTTAGATTTGACAATGATGCCATCCGAACACCTTTCAAGTTCAGAGATTTTTTCTAAAATGACTTCTGCTCCTCTTTCTGTGCACATATCCAGCAGGTAATTGTCAAAACTTCTCTTAGAAGTATCAAGGCAACCTTTAGGGCCACAACCACGAAATACTGAAGCTATCCTGTGCTCTTTATTTGGAGTTTGTATTACGACATCCCCACTTTCCACATGCATGGTATATGAATTGACGCTCCTTTGAATAATCTCGGTAGGAATGATGATACCATCTGTCGACAATTTCTGAACCAAGGATTCTGATATAATACCTCCACAATGATTGCAGCCGGCTGATCCGATTTTAGTGAAGTTTTTAGCCTCATAAATATCTATGGAAATATCCAAATCAAGCCTGTTGGCAAATTCCAGGGCATAATAACTAAAAAAACATCCTGCGGGGCCACCTCCGATAACAGCAATATTCGACCCGTCAATAAGATTAATTTCTTTATTTATCGAATCAGGCATAGCAAAGAAATCTATTGATTCAAACTCTTCAATCCTTTTTTGTTTTTAAAATAAAATGGGATAAGGATTAGTAGTCAATCATATCTGTATTCCAGGATACAGATTTTTCCTGTTAAATTTAATTGAATAAATATCTATTTTTTATGACTTTTATCATGGTTTATTTAAACCTAATTATCCCAGATTTTAAATGGTATCGCTAACCAAGCATATACCATTTAAAGAATTCCCGGCAACAACCAGGCAAACCATTGACATTTAAAAAACCAATTCTATCATAATTTATCTGTAGAAATTGGTTAAATTTAAATTAACGCTACTTTCAACAGTTCACGCTTCGAATAAAATTGAGTAAAAAAAAGCCTGTTTATTCAATATATACAACTAGTTTTCGTTATCTAAAATGTTGGTATTATTTAATTCACCAACTTTAAATTTTGGATAAAATGAAAGCTGTAAGAAATATATGTGGTATTCTGGTTGTGATGACCTTGGTTTTAGTCGCCTGTACAACTGCAAAAAGTCAATATGAAAAAGGCAATTATTACGATTCTGTGATGCGCTCAGTTGAAAAACTGCGGAAAAGCCCTAACAATAAGAATGCCCGTGAAACTTTGGCTAATGCCTATCCTCAAGCTGTAAATACTTTTATGGACCAGCTTGAGAATGAAGACCAGGCCAATATAGATTTTAAATATACAAAAGCAGTATATACTTATGAAAAGTTGAATAAAATGTATGAAAGTATTCAACGATCCCCAGGTGCTAAAGAAGTGCTCAGTAACCCAAAAAAATACTATAAAACCTTAGATAAGATCAAGCCAGATGCGGCTGAAGAACAATATGCTGCCGGCATGTATCAATTGTCAATGGGAAGCCGACACAATGCGAAACAAGCCTATTACTATTTGCTTGAAGCAGATAAGTTCATTCCCGGATATAAAAACGTAGGCGAAAAAATAGATGAGGCTTACCACAGGTCTATTCTACATGTAGTCGCCAATCTAAAGCCTGTCCAATCAAGAACCTACGAAATCAGCGCCGATGTTTTTTACAGACAGGTTGAAAACACCTTAAAGCAAATAGAAAATAACGAGTTTATCCGTTTCTACACACCTGAACAAGCTGCAAACAACAACATTCAAAACCCTGATCAGATATTAGAAGTGAATTTTGAAGACTTTGTGGTAGGGGAAACTCACACCCAGGAGAGAATAGAAAAAGTGGAACGGGATAGTGTTGTTGTCGGCGAAATCACACTTGACAGTGGCAGGAAAAAAGAAATAATTGGCACCGTTGATGCTGAGGTAGCTCTTTTTAGAATGGAAGTAGTTTCAAGAGGTTTGGTCAATTTATCGATCACAAAAAATGGAATGGACAACAAAGACCTGGTTTATCAGGATTTTCCAGGTGAGTTTGTTTGGTTCCATGAATGGGGACAATATAACGGTGATCAACGTGCACTGACTGATGAGCAAATCAGTATTTGCAATAACAAAAGGATCAACCCTGCCCCGCCTCAACAATTATTCGTAGAATTCACAAAACCCATACACCAGCAATTACATAACAGATTGATGGCTTTTTATAAAAACTATTGATTGGTTTGTAAAATTGAGTGAAGGTGTCACAACTCATCACCTCGGAGCTGAGCACCTCAGCTCCGAGGTGATGGCAGTTGAGGGTCTCACTTCCGATCGCCTCAGGTTTGATACCGTGAGCGAAAAGAAATGGGGTTTGTCCCGGTGATTTTCTTAAAGGTGCGATTGAAGTAAGATAAACTTTCAAATCCGCTTGAAAAGCAGGTTTCTGTCACATTCTTCCCAGACAAAAGAAGTTTTTTAGATTTATCTATACGGTAATGATTAACAAACTGGGAAAAGGTAAGTTTGGTGATTTTCTTAAAATACCTGCAAAATGCTGACTTTGATAAATGACTTAAGTCTGCGACTTCCTGAATGTCTATTCTTCTTTGATAATGCTCATCTATAAAAGCGTATATCTTATCCAGCCTATCCTTGTCCCTGGTATTAAACTGATTCTTGAAAGGTTCAGGATGCAATAATACTTTGTCATCTGCCTTGGATAAAAAATTCAATATATCAAGTAATTCCAGAAACTGTTCAAACCTGTTGAGTTTTGCTAAATCCTTGATCCTTGTTCCAATCTTCCTTTGGGTTTCCTGTCCAAAAGCAATTCCTTGCTTAGACAGTTTTAAAAGCTCATGAATAGCCATAAGTTCAGGGGTCGTGTCAAATCCTCTTTTTAAAAATTCAGGTTGTATATGAACCACTATTTTTTCGTAAGGTGTCCTGATGCCATAGTCGAAATTAAGGTGAGGTATATACGATCCTATTAAAACCAGATCGCTCCCTTTAAAGCGTGAAAAATGGTTGCCAACATGTCTGTTGCCATCTGCACCTTCTATAAATACCAATTCAAATTCAGGATGGAAATGCCAAAAGAAGAAGTCACTCAAATCGGGGTTTACCATCAGGCTTATTGAACTTCCCTCTTCGGGATGAATATGTTCCAATTCTGTTTTCACAATCGTAATTTAAACATAATTTACTTTTTAAACCCTATTTTTACATATTTATATCAATATTGTTCAAATTTAGATCATTATAGGTGTAGCTAAGGACCTAAACGCCACCTATCTTTGAATTAACAAACATGAAGTAAAATCAAAAACATGCGATTATGAACTATCAAAACGAAAACATCAATGAAAGAGAGAGTCCTAATCAAAATCACAAAGAGATTCCAGGAAATCCCTCTACAGCAACCAGCAGTGCTCAAAAACTTAATGACAGGTCTAATGGGAAACCACTTAAAGTATTGTCAGAAGATGATTGGAAATTCTGGATACAAAATGGCTATATAGTGATCAAAGAAGCCGTTTCGAGAGAACAAGCCAGTCAAACCGCTGATTTTTTATGGGAATTTGAAGAAAAGGATCCCAACGATCAGAAAACCTGGTATGCTCCTCCACGTGCAGAAATGGAAATGAAAGAACTTGCAGGTACCGGAATGGTCGAAGTATATAATAACCAGGCACTCTGGAACAACAGGCAGGAGCAAAAAATATATGAAGCTTTTACCGATATCTGGGGCACAGATAAACTTTGGGTAACCATTGATCGTGCGAATCTGAATTTCCCGATCAAACCTGGATTTGAATATAAAGGGTTTATCCATTGGGATTATGACCCGGAAACAAAGCCTCAAAACGTCCAAGGCGTATTGGCTTTAGCTGATCAAAATGAACTTGACATGGGAGGGTTTCAATGTATTCCATGGTTATATCGTAACTATGACAGTTGGAAACTGGGTCAGCCGGATGACAGGGATCATTTCAAGCCCGATGTTGATGATCTGAAGGAACATATCGTTAAAGTGAAACTCGATGCCGGTGATCTGTTGATCTTTAATAGTACCCAACCCCATGGTATCAGGCCCAATCTGTCCAAAGATAAGGTCAGAATAGCGCAATATATTTCTATGATGCCTGCTGAAGAGGAAAACGAGGAATTAAGGCAATGGCGGATCAATTCTTGGAGAAACAGAATTGCGCCAAGCGGTTATGCCTTTCCGGGTGATCCAAGAAATTTCGAACAGGAAAAATATGAGCGTGCTGAATTAAATGAATTAGGCGAAAAGTTGCTCGGTCTGAAAAATTGGTGAAGTATTGATTCATAAATAATTCCTACATTTACCTTAACAAACAGTGATCCAAACCTTTAATTCCTACATAAATGCTGGGTAACCTCCATTTTATTGATGTATTCATCATATTGCTCTATTTTGCAATCATCCTATGGATAGCCTGGTGGGTATCAAGAGGAAGCAGAAAAAACAAAGGCCCGAGAGATTCCAAAGACTATTTCCTGGCAGGCAAAACGGCTGGGTGGTTTGTCATCGGAGCCTCCTTGTTCTCTTCTAATATAGGTTCGGAAATCATTATAGGCGTATCAGGCGCAGGAGCCAGGGCCGAAATGCCCCAGGCAAATTTTGAAATCATTGCGGCCCTTGTACTGATCTTGCTGGGCTGGGTATTTGTTCCTTTCTATTTGAGGTCAGGAGTTTACACCATGCCTGAATTTCTTGAAGTTCGCTATTCAAAAGCGTGTAGAAACTATCTTTCGGTAGTTTCGGTGCTGGCCTATGTGATCACCAAGATTTCCTTGATCATTTTTGCTGGAGCACTCGTTTTTGAAACAATGGGTATTTCCTTTTGGACCGGTGCCATCATCACGATCGTAGCAACCGGTTTTTACACGGTTCTGGGAGGTCTTAAGGCCGTTATCTATACAGATATGATCCAAGCTTTTATACTGCTGGCAGGAACAGGTGCAGTAACGTATTTCGGTTTAATGCAAATTGGAGGCTGGGAAGCCATGATGGATACCATTGCCCAGGCAGCAACGAAACCTGAAAATCCTCCTGTGGAAAAATTCTTTAATCTCTGGAGATCTTCAGATGACACCTCCTATCCATGGACGGGCATGCTTTTTGGTGCACCTATTTTAGGCGTCTGGTACTGGTGTACCGATCAGTTTATCGTGCAACGAACCCTATCCGCTAAGGATATCAGCAATGCCAGAAAGGGAACGCTTTTTGCAGGATTTCTAAAACTGCTGCCTGTATTTATATTTTTTATCCCGGGAGTAATAGCTTATGCGTTGGCCCAGAAGGGAATGCTTAATTTTTCTCTTGACAATCCTGACCAGGCATTGCCGGCCATGATCAATGGCTTTCTTCCCATCGGATTAAAAGGTCTTGCCATTTCAGGTTTGCTTGCGGCACTTATGAGCTCTTTGTCTTCAGCGTTTAATTCATCTTCAACACTCATCACTTTTGACTTTTACAAGCAATGGAAACCACAGGCCGGTGAAAAGGAGTTGGTATGGGTTGGTCAAATTGCAACACTTGGACTCGTGGTTGTCAGTTTTTTATGGATCCCTTTTATGAAAACACTGATGGGTGGAGGCTTGTTTCATTATTTACAAAGCGTACAGGCCTATATATCACCGCCTATAGCGGCAGTTTTTCTATTTGGGCTGTTCTTTAAATGGATCAATGCCAAAGGGGCTATCATCGCTCTTTGGTCAGGGTTCGCACTCGGTATGCTTCGGTTAATCACTGAGTATTTAAGCAAAGAGGGAATTATAGATGTTGCACCATCCGGTATGTTACAAATGATGCTC
>JBFFLO010000047.1:0-11188 GCA_041554895.1 Lutimonas sp.
AAAGAATTACCAGTTATGGATGACTTTTGTCAATGAATACAAAAACAGAGGCGGGCGCGTTACAGCAGGATCAGACGCTGGTTTTATATTTCAACTGTATGGCTTTGCTTATATCCGGGAACTGGAACTTTTAAGAGAAGCAGGATTCCATCCACTTGAAGTGATCAGGGCAGCAACCTTAAATGGTGCCGAAGCTTTAGGTATGGAGGATCAAATCGGGTCAATAGAAATCGGTAAAATGGCAGATTTTGTAATCATCGAAGAAAACCCTTTAAAAAACCTTAAGGCCCTTTATGGAACAGGAGCCATTAAACTGACCGAAAATAACGAGGTTGTTCGTGTAGGTGGTGTAAAATATACTGTCAAAGATGGAATTATATACGACGCAAAAGCTTTGCTGAATGATGTTGAACTCATGGTTCAAAAAGCTAAAAATGAAGAACAGTTTGAAATCTATCAACCTGGAATGAAAAGATAACATCTATTTTCATCAATATCTAAAGTAAAGTAAACACTTGTTTTCGTGGTAGGTTTGTTGAATTCTGTGTTAAATTATTGTTAATATAGTACTTGGTTTTACATAGTACTGTAACAAATATATGGTTTGTGGCGTCTATATAGTATAAACCAATTAAAAACATTTATTATGAAAACTTTTTTAAGCACTCCGACAGAATCCGAATCAAGAAAATATGTTACATTTTCTAATTTCAGGAACACCAAACGAATCAGATGGTCAGAATACAGGCATTTCGGTCATTGATCTAAAGTGAAAGTTTAATACTACAAACAAAACACCATGACAACAAATAATAATATATCAACAACACAGGCCAGAGAGCATTTGTATTTTAGCAATTATAAGTATACAAAAAGAGTGAAGTGGTCAGAACACAGACATTATGGATGATAATAACAATATACCGCCTTAGCAAAACCTATTCAAACATTGAGTAGGTTTTTTTATGTCCAATTGGTTTTTATCTCCTCTATCCTATTCATTTTAAATATATTACCTATCTTGTATTCGTAAACCAATATCTTTATTATCATGACTGAACCAAAAAATAAACCCGCGGCATCGTTTTGGATCATCGGTATTGCTGCGCTCATTTGGAATTTAATGGGTGTCTTTGAGTATTTAACCATGGCCTATATGACGGCAGAAGATCTTGCCGTCTTGCCAGTAGAAGAACAAAGGTTTTATGACAATGTACCTGCCTGGGTAACCGCTGCTTTCGCATTGGCGGTATTCGGTGGCACCCTCGGTTGTATATTGCTTTTGCTTAGAAGAAAACTAGCCACATTTGTATTTATTATTTCTTTTGCCAGTATTCTTGCACAAATGACCTATACCGTATTCATCAGCAAGGCTATGGAAGTTTATGGCCCCGGTAATGTCATCATGCCCATTACGGTAATTATCACAGGTGCTTTCCTGGTCTGGTATTCCAAAAAAATGGAAGGACAGGGCATGTTAAGCTGATCATTGCATTGGTTTTATATCATAGAGGCTTATTCCTTTTGGATAAGCTTTTTTTTATGACTTTAAATATGGTTTTTTATTGATGATATTCTCTTTCAATTTTATAATTTGCACGCCTATTAAAAGAGTCAAATGAAAGTTTGCATTGCCGAAAAGCCGAGTGTCGCCAGAGAGATTGCCAAAGTATTGAAAGCCAATACCAGGCATGATGGATATTTTGAAGGAAATGGATATGCCGTAACTTATACATTTGGTCATTTATGTACGCTATTTGAGCCGAATGATTATAAACCTTATTGGAAAAAATGGGATTTGAACAACCTGCCCATGCTACCGGATAAGTTCGATATTAAGGTAAATACCGATCCCGGAATCCAAAAACAATTCAAGATCATCAAAGGTTTATTTGATAAGGCTGAAGTGGTTATAAACTGCGGGGATGCAGGTCAGGAAGGAGAGCTGATCCAGCGCTGGGTAATGATGGAAGCCGGTTATAAGGGTAAATCACAGCGCCTTTGGATCTCATCACTTACTGAAGAAGCCATTAAGGAAGGTTTTAAGAACCTAAAAGCCTCTGAAGATTATGATCAATTATTTTATGCCGGATATTCCAGGGCCATAGGCGACTGGTTGCTGGGCATGAATGCTACCAGGCTATATACCTTAAAATATGGTAAAGACCGGCAAGTACTTTCTGTTGGAAGGGTGCAGACCCCTACCCTGGCCATGGTCGTAGAACGTTACCAAAGTATAGTAGATTTTAAACCTGAGCCATATTGGGAATTGCAAACGACTTATAGGGAAACACTCTTCAGGTATGAAGAAGGAAGGTTTCTTAGTAAAGAAGAAGGGACCAAAGTTGCAGAAAAGGTAAAGGAAGAAGCGTTTGAAGTCATCAATATAGAGAAGAAAAAAGGGAAAGAATATGCGCCAAAACTCTTTGATTTAACAGGTTTGCAGGTCTATTGTAATACAAAGTTTGGCCTCACAGCTGAGCAAACCCTTAATGTCGCACAAAAACTGTACGAACAAAAATTGATCACATATCCAAGAGTGGATACCACTTTTTTGCCTAATGATGTATATCCGAAAGTTCCTTCCATTTTAAGGCAACTACATAAATATGAGGGTCTTTGCCAGCCATTATTAAATAAAAAGATCAAGAAATCAACCAAAGTATTTAACGATAAAAAAGTCACTGACCACCATGCTATTATCCCAACCGGGGTAGAAATGTATCTGTCAGGGGAGCAGGCTAAAGTTTATGATGTGATCACACGCCGCTTTATTGCATCTTTTTATCCTGATTGTGAGGTTGCGCATACACATGTTTATGGCAAGGTGGCTACTTATCCTTTTAAAACCAGTGGCAAACAGGTTTTAAGTTCCGGATGGAAAGAAGTTTTCCAATTCAATGGAGAAGACGCAGATTCGGATAGTTCAATATTGCCTGGTTTTGTAAAAGGGGAAAAAGGAGAACATTTCCCATCTTTCCATGAAAAGGAAACCAAGCCGCCGAATCATTTTTCAGAAGCCAGTTTATTAAGGTCCATGGAAACCGCGGGTAAAGATATGGATGACGGGGAAATTCGTGATCTGATGAAAGAAAATGGTATTGGAAGGCCTTCTACGCGCGCAAGCATTATTGAAACGCTGTTCAGGAGAAAATATATTGTAAGAAATAAAAAACAAATTTTGCCAACGCCGACTGGTATTGACCTGATCAACACGATTCAGAATCAACTGTTAAAATCTGCTGAATTAACGGGCCGTTGGGAAGGAAAACTCAAGGAAATAGAAAAGGGAGCTTTTCATGCAGGTGCATTTATCAAACAGATGAAAAAAATGGTTGATCAATTGGTCTATGAAGTAAGATCAGATCAGCAGGTTCGCTCTATTTCACCAAGTAGCAAAGCGCCAATCAAAAATGGCCGGGTGCAAGAAAATCCCATGGCAACTTTACAAGGGCATACCTGTCCTAAATGTGAAAAAGGCACTTTGGTAAAGGGATCAACAGCCTATGGCTGTAACTCTTTTAAAAATGGTTGTAACTTTCTGCTGCCTTTCCGCTTTAAGGAGAAAAAAATACCTGAAAACCAATACCTTCGACTGCTGAAAAAATCGGAAACCGTTTTGTTGAAGGGTTTTATCGACAATGGGCAGAAAACTGAAGGGAAACTATCTTTTGATAAGGATTTTGGTCTGAAACTACAAAAAAAGACTACTTCGGTAGACGCTGAGAATGCAGTAAAAAATAAGTGCCCCAAATGCGGAAAAGGAGAATTGCTCAAAGGGAACCGGGCTTACGGATGCAGCGATTACAGCAATGGCTGCGATTTTATCTTTCCTTTTGATAAACTGCGGACTATGGCCAATGGCAAGACTTTGACTGCCGATCTGGTCAAAAGTATTATCTCAAGCCAGTTTTAAGTAGCATGCCCTAAAAATACAAGCATTTTAATCGATAGTGGAAACGCCATTCAGGTCGGTGGTTAGCACTTCACTCATATAGTCAAAAAAAGGACCTAAAGTTTGGAATGAGAACAATACTTCTTTTAAAAAATCGGGAGACAAAACTTCCTTGTCGGAAAAGTTCCTAACCGCGATAAAACCTTTTTTACGGATAAGGTCGATCGCCGGATGCTCTTTTTGAAACCCCTTTGGTGCAGTCTTTAATTCTTCCCCTTCCAATTGTCCGCCAAAAACCTTTTTAAAATCCGGCGCCTTTAAGATGTCTCTTATTTCTTCATCGCTAATCTCAAATTCCTTTCTGATTCTAAAAAGATCTTCCTTATTAGGCTCCCAAAAGCCTCCTGCCAAAAAAGATTCTCCCGGTCTGATTCTTAGGTAATATCCGCCTCTCAATCGCTTTCCGCTGCGGCTAAAAGAACCTGCAAAATGAGGTTTATAAGGAGTCTTGTCTTTAGAAAATCTTACGTCCCTGTATATTCTGAACATTTTGAATTTTTCAATTTCATCAAACTGCAGCAAACCCTGTTTGATCTCTTCATAAAACCCCTTGGCCTCTGACTGAATAGCCTGGAACCTTGGTTTATTGGCATTAAACCAATCTCTGTTGTTATTTTTTTTCAGATCATTTAAGAATAATAGTAATTCATTACTAAGGGGCATAACTTTAAATTTAGGGTCTGACAAAGATATCAAATTTGCAGAACTGGCTGAAACAGCCACAAACCTGATTAAACAGTGATAAATTGATCCCCATCAATACGGCAGGAATGTTTTTTAAGTTAAATTTACAGTGCTAATTAGGGTTGATCATTTAACTTGTGTTATAATTTTTTTTACTGAATCATGTTGAACAATAAAATATTCATCATCGGTCTTGTTTGGCCAGAACCTGAGGCAACTGCGGCAGGGAGCCGTATGATGCAGCTTGTTCGCTTTTTCATAAAACAGGGTTACGAAATCAGCTTTGCATCTGCAGCGACAAAAGGCGATTTGTCTTTTGATTTTTCAGAAATGCCGGTTTCCTGCTTTGATATAGAACTGAACAGCAGCAGTTTTGATGATACCTTGAAAAGCCTGGATCCGGGGATCGTAGTGTTCGACCGCTTTCTTACTGAAGAGCAATATGGTTGGAGGGTACAGCAAGCATGCCCGGATGCCCTTAGGATACTCGACACGGAAGACCTTCATTTTCTGAGAAAATCAAGGGAAATGGCTTTAAAAGAAGGAACCCATCATTGGATTGAATTTATTCAAAATGACACTGCCAAAAGAGAAATTGCGAGCATATTCAGATGTGACCTTTCACTGATCATCTCTACATTCGAATATAAGCTGTTACAGGAGGAGTTTAACATTAATGCATCTCTTCTGCACTATTTACCTTTCCTGATCGATGTTCCTGAGGAAAAGGTTTTTGCTGAACTTCCCGGGTTTGATCAAAGGGAGCATTTTATGACCATTGGGAACTTTAGACACCAACCCAATCTTGACGCTGTTAAATATTTACATTCCCATATTTGGCCTTTAATCAGAAAGGAACTGCCTCAGGCCAAACTAGAAGTATATGGTCCGTATGCATCCGAGTCCGTCAATCAATTACACAACCCTGAAACGGGTTTTTTGGTCAAAGGGTGGATCGCCGATAAAAAAGAAGCTTTTACGAATTCAAGGGTGTGCCTGGCCCCTCTGCGATTTGGAGCAGGTCAAAAAGGGAAATTACTAGACGCCATGCTGTACGGCACACCCAGTATAACCACTACTATTGGCGCTGAGGGAATGGAGGTTTCAAAACAATGGAACGGTTTTATCGAAAACGAGGCAGAAGCCTTTGCCTTAAAAGCGATTCAATTGTATCGGGATAAAACCTTATGGATAAAGTCTCAAAAAAATGGTTATGCATTGCTCAAAGAAAACTTTGATAAAAAGACTTATGAATTTCAATTTGGAAATAGACTAAAGTCATTGCGCAAAGAACTTATCCAGCACAGAAAATCAAATTTCACAGGAAGTATGTTATGGCATCATCAACATCAAAGCACTAAGTTTCTCTCTAAATGGATAGAAACAAAAAACCTATTGAACAATAAAGTAATAAAGTAACAATCCCCAACCTGTCACTAACAACAAACCTCCAACCGGGGTTACGGGGCCCAGAAACTTTAAATTCAGGTTTTTGGCCTTGCCATAACACAAAGCATAAATACTAAAAGAAAAAAGGATCACCCCGATGATCATACAGGAAGCAATCATTCTTTCTGTAAAATCAATAAACTCGAAATGAAACCCTATGAATAACAATACCACTGCGTGTATAAGCTGGTATTTTACACCGGTTTCAAAACTATGCAGAACTTCTGGTGCAAGAATACGCTTGAGACGGTGTGCGCCAAAAGCACCGAAAATAATTCCAAAAAAACCAAAGGCGGCCGCAAAAAATTTAACTATTAGGATCATATGTCGTTAATATATTTGAGCTTTATGAATAGATACAGCCAGGTTTGGCTAAAACAACATACACCATATCTACATATTTGTTCTTTAAAAAGAACGTTTAAAACCAGGTAATATTTTTGTAATGCCGCCACTCAGGAAAATTTGTGGGTTATCAACCCTCGATTTTCGCGGATCATCCTTGAAATTTAAATTGACCTGATCTTTAAAATTCAAAAAACAAAGTCTTCATTTAATAGGCTTTTTCGGTTTTTTATAGTCTTGCTCAAAGTGCTGTTCACATAAATCATTGATATCATCCTGGATTTTTTTAATCCGTGTTTTTGAAAATCCATTTTCACTTAATAATTCGGGCTTCTCATAAATTTCTTTACACAATACAACACCTTGTTCCAAAAATACTTGTTTCTCCATTTTTGTTAAAGAGGTAAGTGCCGTGATAGGAAACAATCTTGATTCATTTATCCTGTATTTTAAACTTTTGTTTTTAGGATAATCCCAACTTACAAGCTGCAGTCCACTGCATTTGGCATAAGCCATTGCATCAAGCGTAAATCTCGTATTGGTAAATATCCATCCCTCATAATTTTTATTTGTATTGGCCTTATCCTGCTCCAGGTATTTTTTCAAATCATTATACCGGGAATGTATATACAAAGGTATTTTAACGTCATTTCGCTTTCCTTGTGCATTGTGATACTTGCACTCGATTATATAGCACTTGTTATCTTTATGGGCCAATACATCCACTTCATGTGGTATACAATGACCCTGCATGACCACTCCAACATCTACATGATAGCCATCCTGTTTGAAAATATGGCCGATAAAGCTCTCAAAAGGAAATCCTGAAGGGCCAAGTTCCATAATTGCCCTTTTTAGTTTATACCTTGCAGCGCTTGGCCTTCTGTTGCTTTTTAATAATTTAAAGGCTTTATTATAGATCTCCTTTGTGGTCATTCCTGCATAAAGCTCCATCTTTATTTTGTCAACTATTTCATTTGCCAGGTCTTGATCTGCCCTGGCATTCTTTAAGGACATGATTAACTTCTTCTCGTCAAAATCTACAAGTTCACCAGAAAATTTTCTTATTTTGATAGATTTCTTCATTCACCTAATATAACAAGATATTTTCTTATTCAGGCTATTCGTCGTACTTTTGCATTCTTAAATATGGCTATACAAGATGAGTGAATTATCACATTTTTTTTATCAGTATTTCTTGGAATTGGGACTGACTGAAGTATCTGCAAAATATCTGAACATGACAGTTTTGCTATTGATCATGTTGATTGTTATTGTTGTCGTTGACCTTGTGATCAGGAAGTTTTTATTAAACCTCTTTACCAGGTTGTCGGAAAAAACCAAAACGCATTTCGATGATTATGTTGTAAAGAACAAAGTTCCCAGAAATGTAGCTCATATTATTCCTTTGTTGATCGCACTTGAGTTTGCCCCAATCGCATTTGTAGATTTTGACTATCTGGAAAACCTGGTTGAGAAAGGGCTTTTGGTTTTAAGCATTCTTTTGGCCATTTGGGTAATCAGAAGTTTTATCAAGGCCGTAAGGGATTATCTCAACACCAAAGATAATTTAAAGGACAAGCCCATTAACAGCTATGTGCAGGTCATCCTTATTATCGTTTGGTCTGTTGGCCTGCTTTCAGTTTTTGCTATACTTACCGGAATTCCCTTTTATAAATTCATCACAACCCTGGGTGCCGCTTCTGCAGTAATCCTGCTTATTTTTAGAGATACCATCATGGGCTTTGTGGCCAGTTTGCAAGTATCTATCAATGATATGGTTAAAATCGGAGACTGGATCACTTTTGAGAAATTCGGTGCAGATGGCGATGTGATTGAAATTAACCTGGCTACCGTAAAAGTGCAGAATTTTGACAAGACCATAACCACGATCCCGACGTATGCACTCATTTCTGATTCATTTAAAAACTGGAGAGGGATGGAAAATTCAGGGGGCAGAAGAATCAAAAGAGCGGTGATCATCAAACAAAGCAGCATTTGTTATTTAAGTCAGGAAAAAATAGAGGAGCTTAAAAAAATTCAGTTGATCTCTGATTATTTAGAGAAAAGGTCAGAAGACATCGGTCAATATAATATAAAGAATGAGGTCAATAAAGAACTGTTGATCAACGGGCGTAACCTTACCAATATAGGGGTTTTTAGGAAATTTGTTGAAAGTTATATTGAACATCATTCAGCGATCAATAAGGAAATGATGATCATGACAAGGCAATTGGCTCCCAGCACACAGGGAATACCTATTGAAATCTATGCCTTTAGCAAAGATAAAAGATGGCAGAATTATGAATACATCATGGCCGATATATTTGACTATATCATAGCGGCTGTACCGTATTTTGACCTTGAAGTATACGAATTGGCCAGTGAATTTAAAAGCGCCGACTAATCATTTATCTTGATGAGTCGATCTCTATAGCATCGAGGATAAAATCAGCTACCTGTGTTTTACCTTTTTCCTTTATCAATTCAAATTCGTCATTGCCGGCATTGATAAAATCTTTCATGAGTGGCGAGGCCACATGTGGAAAAACACTTAAGGCAAATATGTTGATCATCAATTGCTTAGGGTTTATTTTTCTAATTCTGCCTTTTTCGATCTCATTTTCTAACTGCTTGTAAAACCTTGTAGGATCAGGCATTCTGAGGTTCACAATAAATTCTGTGGCAAAATCGGTTTTTGAATTTAGTTTCCTGATCAGGCCCAAAGGCAGGAAGTGATAATCATTAATAAAGGTAACATAGTGATGAATGAAATGTTGGATTTTTTCACGCACCGGCATTTGCCCATCCATAATATCCTGAAGTTGAGGGGCAATCCTTCCGTATAATTCAAGGAAAACATGTTTAAAGACGTCATCTTTATTTTCGAAATAAGTGCGCAGTTCTTTTTTACTGATCTCAGTAGCCTTAGCGATAGAACTCATACTGGTCCGTTTAAATCCATTGGCCTGAAATTCTTCAATAGCAACATCAATGGCTTTAAGCTTGTTTGGGGGAAAATTGCTCATGTGTTTGTATATATATTTACAGATAAATGTAAAAAAATATTCAATACATCCAAAAGATATAAGATCTGCCAGTAAATATTTATAATTTTAGTGAGAACGGAATATAAAATTGACGCCTATATACCTGCTACCTGAAAAGCATGCTTATTTGAACGCGAAGTTGTCTTTTATAATCTTCCTCGAGCCATTTCAAATAATTCTTTGAACTTTTAAGTATACAGAAAGAATACTGCTTGATCCTGTATTCAATTTCATCATTGAGCTCTCTGGAAAGAATATGCGCATCAAAAACATCTTCACAGTTTTCAGCACATATCCTGGCATGTTGTGCAATTGATTTTTCCAGTACTACTTTTGATTTTTCACCATTGTTCATGGCATCTTTATATTCCTTTTGAACATCAAATGAAAAATCATTCGATTTAGAAAACATCGATTTAATGTTTTCAGGCATTTCATATTTGAAATTTCTTTCTATTTCATCATCACTGATCAGGTTTTCCAAGAAATAAGAAGGATTCTTGAAAATCAACTGCCAATCTACATCTTCTGTCCATAACCCAAATCTCGATACATTATTTCCAAGATCTACAACAGAAAACTCATCCTTGTCATCAATAACCCTGGAACCCCTCCCGATCATCTGGAAATACAAGGCCATCGATTTTGTGGCCCTGTTAATGATAATAGATTCTATAGTAGGCTCATCAAAACCAGTCGTAAGTATCCCAACTGAGGTCAAAATTGCATCAGGCGTATTTTTAAACCAGGTCAATACCTGCCTACGCTCCTCTTTTGTATTGGTATTATCTATATAATTTACTTTGTATCCGGCCCGCTTAAAGATTTCATAAACGTGTCTTGAAGTATGAATACCATTATTAAAAATCAGGGTTTTTTTACCTTTACTCGTGGCTTCATAAGCAGCAATCAGTTTGGATTGCATTTCATTCTTGGTATACAATTCTTCTGATGACTTTACCGTATAATCGCCGTTAGCCCCAATTTTCAAGGTACTCAGGTTAACATTATAGCTAAACGTGTTTGCCTGAGCTAAAAAACCTTTTTCAATCAGAGAGGTGATCTTTTCTCCCACAATAAGATCTTTATAGATCTCATGCATGGGTAAATTGATATTTGAACTAAGAGGTGTTGCCGTAACACCTAAAATAAAACACTTCTCAAAATGTTTGAATAATTTCCTAAAGGAATTGTAATGCGCCTCATCAACGATAACAAGCCCGATATCCTGCAGATCAGCCTTTTCCTCCTTTATTCTATTGTTCAGTGTTTCAACCATCGCAACAAAACACGAATATTTCTCTTCGTTGGTTACTTCCTTTACCGTACTGTCTATTACTTTATTGTTTACCCCGAATTCTGTAAGCATATTGGAAGTTTGCTTACTTAATTCAATCCGGTGCGTTAAAATAAGTACTTTGTGGTGGTTCTTTTTAATATAGCGACGTGCTATTTCAGAAAAAATTACTGTTTTTCCCCCTCCGGTCGGCAACTGGTACAACAAATTGTACTCATTTGGGTTTTCGTTGATCCGCTCAAAAATCTTGTCTATGGCCCCATGCTGGTAATCATAAAGTTTTTTACCAATTATTTTTTCTTCCTTATCAAGTTTCGTGAGCACCATATCCTTATAAATCAACTTTGCAAAAATACTCAATAAAGTAAGTTCTTCAGCAATTCTTTGGATTAATTTTCAGAAGTTTTC
>JBFFLO010000048.1:0-11151 GCA_041554895.1 Lutimonas sp.
ATTTGATGTTAAGCTGATTCTTCTGCCCTGAGCAGTTGTTGCCCAATCTGCCTGAAAATCAAACTCCCCGCTTTCAATCAACGGCGTCAGTTTCTCATATTCTTTCAAAGCTTTTTCCGCTTTCTGTTGTTTCTTTGATTGGGCAGAAACAGTGAAACTTACCAACAGCCCTAGTAGAATCAAAACAAGGTTTTTTTTCATGACGCAGTGATAATAGTTGATCATCTATTGACTACTAAATTTAGTGATTATTTTGTAAAAGTGATGATACGTTCGTTGATTTTAACATCCTTAAGCCCGTAATTGTTCTTTATCCATTGCATCGTTGCAGCCTGATAAATAAATACATGTGAAGGATCATTTTTATAATACCATGTGTCAAAATCAATTCCCTCTTCAAAGAGATGTGTTTTACAGATCAATTTTCCTTTTGACCCAAGGGTTTTAAACAAGCCCTGAAACTCCTGTGATGGATGGAAAAAATGTTCTATCACTTCACAACAGACAATAAAATCATAATGATCATTCATCACCGGGTTGTCCTTAAAAAAGATCGGATCAAAAACCGACATAGGGTACCCTTCTTGTGTGAGGTAGTTGGAAAGAACCGGTGTATGGCCACAACCATAATCAAGTCCACGGCTCCCCTGTGGAAAATGACGCTTGACCTGATTGATAATCGGAAGAATAAATTTATAATATCCCTGATCTTCCATATCATTCCTGTGATAAAGGTATCGTTCTTTTTCGTTCTCAGGGCCTAGAAACTGATTTTGATCTCTGAAAATACCAAGGCATTTCGGGCATAACAGGAAGTGATGTTTTGAGTCTTCAAAGAAGTTATCTGCCACAGCAGCGCAAAGAGGACAATGATGTTTCATAAACTGTTCATCGCGATTTTTTAAGTTGTATTTGCTGAGAGCCATGTGGATAAAGCATCTATTAATGCCTCCTTGTTCTCAATATGGCTCATATGGCCATCTTCAAAAATAACCGATTGAACATGCCTGTTTTTAGCTTGCTCGACAAGCCTGTTGAAATTTAGGGCAGGGTCTTTCTTTCCAATGATCATCAAGATGGGAAAACTACCCTGCTCAAGCAGATGGGTTCTGTCGGCCCTTACTTTCATCCCTTCCAGGGATGCGATGATGCCCTGTTGGCTCAAGGTAAGTGCTTCCCGGGTTATCTGCTCAATTTCATCTGAAAAGATTGATTGGTTTTCTTCAGAGAACAACCCCGGAATAGCTATCCTGACAAAAGTTTTATGGTTCTGTTTAACCGCGGCAATACCCCGGTCCCTGTTTATTTTTTTTTCCTGGTCATCGGCCTCTGCCGTCGAATTCATAAGGCACAAACCTGTAACGCGGTCGCCATAAAGATCGGCAAAGGCTAAAGCCACATAGCCACCCATGCTATGGCCAATCAGATAACACTTGCTGATCCCTAAATCGTCCAGCAAGAACTTAAGCATTTTTGCTTGGGATTCCATATGATGGATATACCCTAGATTTTCCGTTTTCCCATGGCCAAGAAGGTCTAAGCAAATGACCCTGTGTGTCTTTTCAAACGCGGCAGCTATATCTTTCCACATGCCTTTTTCTTCAAGAAAGCCATGCAAAAAAACAAGCGGCTCTCCGCTTCCTTGGTCACTGTATTGAAGATTCAGATGCTTATAGGTGATATCAGGCATGATGCAAAAATTGATAAGCTAATTTACAGTATATTTATCGAAATCCTTATCTATGAACAACACGAAAGAAACCTTTGTGCTGGGCTTTGCCATTTTTGCCTCATTTTTTGGAGCAGGGAATTTGATACTTCCTCCTATGATTGGATTTAAGGCCGGTCCTGATTGGGGGTTGGTCGCTATCGGTTTTTTAAGCTCAGCAACGATTATTCCCTTACTTGCTCTTTTAGGTTTTGCACGCATACAAGGGTCCTTAATCGATTTTAGTCAAAAAGTATCTTCGAAATTCAGCCTGATTTTCAGTATATGCATATATGGGATTGCTGTTGTTTTGGCCTGTCCAAGGACGGCTGCGGTGACACATGAAATGGCTGTCCTGCCCTATTTTAAAACAGATGCTTTGCTTACAAGCAGTATATATTTTTCACTTGTGTTCATATTTGTGATCAACAGAGGTAAAGTAATGGAGATCCTGGGAAAATATTTGTCCCCGCTAATTGGGATCATCATCCTGACGATCATTGGAATTGGGTTTTTTGGCCCATCGGAAGTAATGTTAAAGGGTCAGTACGAAAGTCCTTATATGAATGGCTTTTTGGAGGGGTACCAGACCTATGATGCCGTGGCAGGATTGATTATGGGAGGGGTGATGGTAATCACCCTCAAGAACTCAAAAAAGCTGGTAACTGAAAAAGACAAAAAAACGATGATCACAAGATCTTCTCTTATAGCCATGATGGGACTACTGATCATTTATGTCGGAATGATCTTTTTAGGAGCTAAATATAATGGGGTGTTCGATGCTTCGATAAGCCGTCCACAGTTGCTCAGTGCAATAACCACCAAAACCTTAGGAAGATTTGGAACTTCATTCCTGTCTGTTTTAGTTGCATTGGCATGTTTTACAACTGCTGTAAGCGTCATTGTTGGAACAGCAGATTTTATAAAGGGCCTTTTCAAAAACTCTAAAAAAGCCTATATCTTAACTGCGGCTATTTCGGCGCTTATTGGAATTATAATAGGTCAGTTTGAAGTTAAGTTCATTATTGATCTGGCTGTATACGCGTTGATGTTTCTTTATCCGATGTCAATCGTGCTGATACTGCTCAATCTTTTTCCAGAAAGATATGCGAGTCGAACAGTATTCAAAATCGTGGTTGCTATAGCCTTTGTGTTTAGTATCCCTGATTTTCTTAAATTCCTGATACCTGACGAGAACCTCGAATTTGTATATGGCATGATCCCTTTCTCAAGAGAAGGAATGGGCTGGGTGCTGCCATCGGTCATAGGGTTTTTGATGGTCAATGCTGTTACATGGAAACAAGGCGCCAAAGCTGCATAATTTCAAAAATTCAGTATTCTAAAGGCTTTTAGCCGGCCATCAATTTTTCAATATCATCTATTTCAATAGGGATATTTTTCATCAAATTGATGGGTTCCCCGGATTCTTGAACCACATAGTCATCTTCCAGTCTTATTCCAAGATTTTCTTCGGGAATATAAATACCCGGTTCAACGGTAAATACCATATTGGCTGTCATTGGCTCTGTAAGAATGCCATAGTCATGGGTATCTAACCCCATATGATGAGAAGTACCATGCATAAAATATTTTTTATAAGCGGGCCAGTCCGGATCCTCTTTTTCTACATCATCCCTGGTAATAAGGCCCAGTCCCAATAACTCTGCAGTCATGAGTTTGCCTACTTCAACATGGTAATCTGCCCACATAGTTCCCGGAACAAGCATTTTAGCAGCCGCTTTCTTGACCCTGAGCACCGCGTTGTACACTTCTTTCTGTCTTTTTGAAAATTTCCCTGATACAGGAACAGACCGGGTCATGTCACTTGCATAATTGGCGTATTCGGCACCCACATCCAGCAAAACAACATCCCCTTCTTTACAAGGTTGGTTGTTTTCTACATAATGCAGTACACAGGCATTGTAGCCGGAACCTATAATTGGGGTATAAGCGAAGCCGGCAGATCTGTTTCTGGTAAATTCATGGATAAACTCAGCCTCTATTTCGTATTCCATAACACCAGGTTTCATAAACCCTAAAACCCTTTTAAACCCCTTTTCGGTGATATCGCAGGCCTGCTGAATCAATTCGATTTCCTGAGGTTCTTTGACAGACCTTAACCTTTGCATGATGGGTTGGCTTCTTTTGTAAGTATGCGCCGGATATTTCTCTTTCAGCCATTTGATAAACCTTGCATCCCTTGTTTCAGTTTCTACGTTGGCCCGATAATGTTCGTTGGTATTTATATAAACAGTCTCTGCCTGAGTCATTAATTCAAACAATACTTTCTCCATTTCCTGCAGCCAGTAAACCGTAGAAATTCCGGAGGTCTCAAGCGCTTTTTCCTTATTTAGTTTTTCACCTTCCCAAACGGCAATGTGCTCATTGGTTTCTTTTAAAAACAGGATTTCACGATTCTCTTTTTTAGGGCAATCAGGAAAGATTACCAAAACGCTTTCTTCCTGATCAACGCCAGAGAGGTAAAGTATATCCCTGTGCTGGGCAAACGGAAGCGTGCTGTCTGCACTTATGGGATAAACGTCATTTGAATTGAATATGGCCATTGAATTTGGAGCCATCTTAGCTGCGAATTTTTCTCTGTTCTTTATAAAAAGTTGTTTGTCAATCGGAAGATATTTCATGCCTGTTGTAATTTATTTCTTAGTTTATCAAAATTAGGGATTTTAGCAAGACTTTGAGGTCAAAAATGAAAAATTGAGACATCGTTATTTTGCTCTCCCGAAGAACTCCCAAGGTCATCGATTTTATTAATAAAAGGAATCAGGCAAGAGTCATCTTTAATTGACAAATGCCTGATTCCTTTCATTGATTCTGAAAACCGATCACTGTTTATTCTAAGACCTTATGCTCCTTGAATAAACTCAAATTGGTTTGTTCTACTTTTTGTCTGTATGCCGACCAGTCTTGAGCATAAAAATCATTGATGCTCTTAATGACCGGATCCAATTTACTATTGGCGTTTTCGATCAGTTGCATTTCGGTTTTACCCGGCATGCTTTTTAAAGATCTCACATAACTGTTAGCAGTATACAGGTAAGAGATATTTGAAGGAGTTTCACTTGATGTTATTCCCTGGCGTTTATCTTCTTTTCCCATTACCTGGTCAATAAGCGAATCTATTGTTTTTTCAATACTGTCACTAAACTTGATCAGGTCCTTATGTAATTCCTTATCATTCTTTTCAGCTTGTTTTTTAATATCGGCCACGGTATTTTTAGATGATTTTAACTGCTCTATCGATCTGTACACAAGGTCCTTCTTTTGTTCGATAAGCTTTAAAAGTCTGTATTGTTCTTTTAAAACGGCATCAGATATTTCAATTCGGGGATCAAACCCGACCTTAATCTGTGTGGAATCTTTTTGATCCTGAAAATGCATTACCAATTTGTAATCACCGGGTAATACAGTCACACCGGAGGGTTCCCTGTTCGTTTTTACCGGTTTTCTTGAGGGAGAATAAGTACCTTTTTCATCTAAGCTCCAATAGGTTCTATGAAGGCCGTTCTCTTTCGGGCTCTTGAATTTAAGGGTCCGAATAAGGGCTTCCTGCTCATTGTAAATATTTAACACAATCGTGTCTGTAGCTTTATCTTTCTTCTCCTTTTTTGCGCTGTCTTTTGATTCATCTTTTGTCACTTCTTTTTTATTGATCACATAACTGATCATGGCGCCTCTTTTTCGATTTTCACCGTTAAAGATTGCATTTCCACCAAACCTGGAACCTGAAGGTTGCTGATATTGTGAAATATAAGCCGTTGGAGGGTCAAATAATTTTACCCCTTTATCGAGTAAGTTTGCTCCCTTCTCGCTCATTTCCCTCAAGGGCCTGATATCGTCCAATACATAGAATGATCGACCAAAAGTAGCGATGGCAAGGTCATGCTCTCTTGGGTGAATGACCATGTCCATAGTGGGGACACTTGGGTAATTTTCTGTCCATTTTGTCCAGGATTTCCCTTCATTTAAACTCACATATAGCCCATTTTCGGTCCCGAGGAAGATCAGGTTTTTATTGATGGGATCCTGAATCAAGGAAAGACTATAACCAAAGGTTTCCGGTTTTCCGCTTAATAAATTTTCCCAGGTTTTTCCGTAATTTCTGGTTCTTAATAAATAGGGTTTAAAATCAAAATTTCTATAATTGTTGATGACCACATAAGCTTCTCCCTTGGTAAATGCAGATGGCTTAATTTGTGCAATCCAGCCATCTTTAGGCACGCCACTAAGGTTAGGGCTTATGTTTGTCCAGTTTTTACCGCCGTCTCGGGTCAATTGAATGCGACCGTCATCCGTTCCAACCCAAAGCTCATCTTTTTCCAGGCTACTTGGGCTGATAGCCAGAATGGTACAGTAATTTTCGGCACCTGTGGCATCCATGGTGAGGCCACCGCTTTCATGTTGTTTTTGTTTTTCCGGATCGTTGCTGGTAAGGTCAGGAGAAATAATGTCCCATTCATGTCCCTGATCAACCGATTTATGGACGAACTGGCTACCGAAATAAATGGTCTGTTCGTCAAGCGGATCAATGGCCAAAGCAGAATTCCAATTGAATCGAAGTTTTACGTCCGGATCAGGATGGGTGGGCCTTATCAGTTTTGAAGCGCCTGTTTCTCGATCGTATCGACCTACATAGCCTTGTTGTGACATGCCATAGCCATAGCGACTGTCTTTTGGGTCAGGAATTACGTCAAAACCATCTCCAAACATGAGTTCCTGCCAGTATGAGTTCCTGATTCCCTGAGCTTTCAGCACGTATGCCGGCCCAACCCAGGATCCATTGTCCTGCATGCCACCATACAAATTATAAGGAAATTCCTGATCAACATTAATGTGGTAAAATTGACCTACAGGCAGGTTTTCAACAAACCTCCAGGTTTCACCCTTGTCTTTGGTAATATTTAACCCTCCGTCATTTCCATCAATCATAAATGAAGGATTTTCAGGATGGATCCACCAGGCATGATGGTCAGGATGCACACCCACATCCGTATTGTAAGCAGGCATCAATTGGTTAAAACTTTTTCCACCATCAATACTAAAATTGATATAGGTAAATACAGTGTATAAGCGATACTCATTTTCGGGGTCAACATGCAGGTCAGAATAATAGAACGGACGGTTGCCAATGCCCGAAGTTCCCCGACCTGAAGAATTACTATTGATCAATTTCCATTTGAACCCGCCGTCATCAGATCTGTAGAGCCCGTTTTTTTTAGCTTCAATAAGCGCATAAACTACTTTCGGGTTACTTTTTGAAATGGCAAGGCCTATTCGTCCAAGATCTCCTTCAGGCAATCCGTCATCTTTCGTTTTTCGGGTCCAGGTCTCACCACCATCGAAAGTGATATAGAGCCCTGATCCTTTTCCCCCCGAATTAAAAGTGTAAGGTTTTCTTCTGTGTTCCCACATGGCTGCAATTAGTTTGTTGGGATTATTTGCATCCACCACCAAATCAGCTGCGCCGGTCTTATTATTCACAAAGAGGATGTTTTTCCAGGTTTTCCCACCATCAGTGGTTTTAAAAATACCTCTTTCGGGATGTTCCCCCCAGGGAGAGCCGATGGCCGCAACATACACTATATCCGGATTATCACGATCAATGATGATTCGGTGAATGTTCCTTGTTTTTTCCAGTCCCATCAAGGTCCAGTTTTCTCCTCCGTCAAGACTTTTATAGACTCCATACCCACCGTTAAGGCTGTTTCTTGGATTTCCTTCTCCTGTGCCGACCCAGATCACATCAGGATTGCTTTGTTGAATGCTAATGGCGCCTATAGACTGTAAGTTTTGCTTTTCAAAAACAGGTTTCCAGGAAATTCCCTGGCTTTCAGATTTCCACACACCGCCTGAAGCGGCTCCGACATAAATCACATTTGGGTTGTCATTGACCACATCAATTGCCGTGATCCTTCCGCTCATTCCGGCAGGGCCAATTGCTCTTGGCTTCATCCCTTTTAATTTTTCGACATCTAGTTGCTGGGCCTGTCCTAATAAAGAAGTTATAAGGAAGATAAATAATAATTTTTTCATGTAAGAATTGTTATGGTCTTTAAGATAGCATTGCTACTTTTTTGTTATATTGCAATCAAACTTACAAAGAACTTTTTGAATAGGATGCATCCCAAATTAATTAAATATTCAGGCCTGTTTTTATTACTGTTTATGGCAGTAAACTTTCAATTAAAGGCTCAGGATTATTTACCGGAAAAACCAAAAAAACAAACTTCTTTATATGACCGGGCGGGGTTCTTGAGCGAGAATGAATCGAAAAGACTCGAGCAAAAGCTCATCAACTACAGCGATACGACTTCGACGCAAATAGTGGTCATCACCATTAATAGTTTAGAAGGAAATGATATCGCTATGTATGCCACGGAACTCGCGCATAAATGGGGGATAGGTCAAAAGGGAGAAGACAATGGGATTTTACTGTTGGTATCCAAGGAAGAAAGGCGGATTACGATAAGAACCGGGTACGGGGTCGAGCACCTGCTTACAGATGCCTTGTCCAAAAGGATCATAGAGAATATCATCACGCCGGCATTTAAGCTGGGTAACTATTATCAGGGGCTTGATCAGGGAACCGATGCCATCATTCAGATCATGAGTGGAGAATACCAGGGCGAAAGAGCTTATGAAGGCCCTGAAGGCAAGTTTCCTGCATTTCTCATTGTGATTATTTTTATTGTGATCATGATGATACTCTCACGAAGGAAGAGAGGAGGAGGAAAGAACGGGGGCAGAAGATCCGGAGGACTCTCTTTGTTGGATGCCATAATTTTAAGCAATGCGGGCCGCGGAGGCTTTGGGGGCCGCGGAGGTTTTGGAGGTGGAAGTTCCGGCGGCGGTTTTGGCGGCGGCGGTTTCGGCGGTGGTTTTGGCGGCGGCGGCTTTGGTGGCGGTGGAGCCAGCGGAGGCTGGTAACCTTTTATTTCTTTCTAAAGTATACAACTATAGGAACCCCCTTAAAATCATATATTTCCCTTAATTTATTTTCTATAAACCGTTTATAGGGATCCTTTACATATTGGGGTAAATTGGCAAAAAACACAAACTGTGGCGTTGGTGAAGGTAACTGCATGCAATATTTGATCTTGATATATTTCCCTTTATAGGCCGGAGGGGGGTTCATTTTTATAATATCCAGCATGGTTTCATTAAGCTTACTGGTCGCAATTTTTTGTTTCCTGTGTTCAAATACCTCTACCGCAGTCTCAATAGCTTTAAAAATCCTTTGCTTTGTCAGGGCAGAAATAAATACAATAGGAACATCAGTAAAAGGGGCTGTCTCCCTTCTGATCATAGCCTCAAATTCTTTGGTTGTATGTGTGTCTTTTTCAACAAGATCCCACTTGTTCACCAAAATAACGATACCTTTTTTATTCTTTTCAGCAAGCCAGAAAATATTCTGGTCCTGACCCTCAAACCCTCTTGTTGCATCTATAATTAGAATACAAACGTCACTGTATTCAATGGCCCTGACAGACCTCATGACAGAATAAAATTCCAGGTCATCTTTTACCTTTGATTTTTTTCTGATCCCGGCAGTATCAACAAGGTTGAAATCAAAGCCAAAACGGTTGTATTTTGTATCGTTCGAGTCTCGGGTTGTTCCTGCAATATCTGTAACGATATACCTGTTTTCACCAATCAAAGCATTGATAAAAGATGATTTTCCTGCATTAGGCCTTCCTACCACGGCAAATCTAGGCAGGTCATCTTCTTCTTTTTCTTCCTTTACAGGAAGCGCTTCCACTATGGCATCCAATAATTCTCCCGTGCCACTTCCATTGGTACTTGCAATGGTATAATAGTCGCCTAAGCCAAGGGCATAAAACTCAACAGCATCGGCAGCACGCTTGGAATTATCGACTTTATTAACAGCCAAAAACACAGGCTTTTTAACTTGTCTCAGCAAATGAGCAACTTCTTCATCCATTCCTGTTATACCGCTTTCGACATCTACCATAAAAATAATGGCATCAGCCTCATCAATGGCCAATTCAACCTGTTTATCTATTTCAGCTTCAAAAATATCGTCACTGCCCACAACATATCCCCCGGTATCTATGACAGAGAATTCTCTTCCGTTCCAATCCGTCTTTCCGTAATTTCGATCTCTGGTTACGCCGCTAACAGCATCAATGATAGCCTCTCTTCTTTGGATCAAACGATTGAAAAGCGTTGATTTTCCAACGTTTGGTCTTCCTACGATCGCAACTATGTTTCCCATGTTTCTTTTCTATAAAATCGCTGCAAAGATAAGCTTATAAAGTCGAATTGTAAAGCGCTTATTTCGGATAAGAAAAAAAGTCTATATTTAGTATGAGAAGTGAGAAGTGAGAAGTGAGAAGTGAGAAGGAATTTTTTTATCCACTCATTAGCTTCGCTGAATCTTCGATTTCACTCATTCATGCGTTATATCAATAAATCAATACATCATTAATCAAGCACATGAAACAGCCTATTCATGAAGATCAGTTAAATCGCATTCTGTTAAAGCCAAGATTCAAATTAAAATTTAAAGAATCTGACCAGGACATTATTCAACAATTTAAGGAGGAACTGACCAAAGATGACTGTATTTACAGCAGCAAGATCATTGATCATCATATTGTTATTGATGTGCCTCAAAAAGATGAGCACTTCTGGTCGCCACAATTACACGTCGAAATTGAAAAGGAGGGAGATTTAACGGTAGTTAAAGGAATTTTAGGGCCCAAGCCGAAAATCTGGACGTTTTTCATGTTTTTACATTTTGTTGTGGCTATCGCTTTCTTTGTCTTTTTTGTTATCTTTTATTCGCGATGGAGCCTGGATCAGGAGCACACCTTTTCAATGATGATGTGTTTGCTGATGCCTGTTGTATGGGTGGCATTGTACTTTTTTGGCCAACTGGGAAAAAAATTCGGATATGACCAGATGGTGGGTTTGCACAACCTGCTTCTCAATGCTTTAAAGAATTTTAAAACACAGCCCGATTAAAGGGATTTATGGGTGAGGATGGTTTGCATTTCGTGTTGTAGTTTCTTTGCACTTTCTCTGGCCTTTTCGGCAAAGTCTTCTTTTGATGAAGCATAAATGATCCCTCTGGAAGAATTGATGAGCAAGCCAATATCACTATTTAAGCCATATTGACAAACGCCCTGAAGATCTCCGCCTTGTGCTCCAACTCCCGGGACAAGCAAAAAATGATCGGGCACTATTTTTCGGATCTTTTGAAAGTAATCTGGCCTTGTGGCCCCAACAACATACATGAGCTGCTCACTATTTTGCCACTGTAAAGAGGTTCTAAGTACTTTTTCATACAGGGTAGTACCGGATTCATCTTCTAATACCTGAAAATCCAGGCCACCCTTGTTGGAAGTCAGTGCCAGCATAATGGTAAACTTGTCTTTGAAAGCAAGAAAGGGTTCAACCGA
>JBFFLO010000049.1:0-11130 GCA_041554895.1 Lutimonas sp.
AAATGGATTCTTCATAGAAAAACGGCTGTTGCCCGCCTATACCAACAACTACGATTTGGAAATAATGGACGTGGATATGGATGGTTTTCTTGATCTGGTCACTGTTAATGATGGTGAAATTGTGCAGGGTGATTCGGGCTCACGAAGAGAGCACATTTTTCTGAATAAAGAAGGGCAGCAATTTATTGATGCGACAGAATCCCTTTGGCCAGACTCCGAAAATATTGGCGAAGACGACAATAATATCATTTTTCTTGACTATGATTCAGACGGAGATCCAGATTTTTTGATCAGCTCGTTAACCGGGGAAGATCGGCTTTTGGTCAATGACGGAAAAGGGAAGTTTCATCTTGTACAGCCTGTTTTAAAAGGTAAACCCACGCCCTTAACGCTATCAATGGTATTGGGAGATATCGATAATGACCAGAAATTGGACATCATCATGGGGCAAGGAGAAGGGGAACAAGGTATTGAAGAACGTATTTTTATGGGTAAAAACATAAAGAAGGATGCTGCCCCTCCGGTAATTTCGAGCCATCAGATCACAGAAAACACCAACGGAACTATAACTGTTAAAGCCAGGATTCACGATCATAAAAGCCCTAATATGCCTCAGGACTGGGAGTCTGTCGTTGTGCATATAGATGAAATTCCGGAAGCTATCCCTATGCTATGGTATGGTGAAAATTTATGGGTTGCGACATTTACTAAACCTCTGGAAAATAAGGAATTAAAAATATGTGCAACGGACTATTGTGGAAACAAAGCCTGTTTGGTCATTGACTGATATTGGGGAACTCCACTGCAGGCCCAGCCTATTGTTTTGCTTCCTGATCAAAAACAGATTTTGCTTCAGTTATTTCTTTAAACCTAAATGCTGAAATGATTTCTACTTCCGGATATGTTTTACGTAAACCTTCAATTTCTTCAGCTGGTACTTTGGTATTCAAAATATAAACCCTCTTAAGTCCGGATCGCGACAGCAGCTGTTGCAATGGTTCTCTGGTGATTTCTGTGTTGTTCAAATTAGCTGCCTCCAGATGGGGATGTTTGATCAAAAAATCGACCACCCCAGCTGTCAGTTGGTTGTTGCTCAGATCTATCCTGCTTAAATGTTCAATATGATCCATTTGCTCAACTAAATCGTCTGAAAGATTGCATCCCGCTATTTTGAGGAAAGTGATGTGTTCTGCAACCTGATTGAGCATGTCAATTTGAGCTCCACTAATGGAATCATCTTTATATTCCAGGTCGAGTAAAAAGTTATTCTCTCCTAAATAATTGACCCTAAAACCTGTATTTCGCAGTTGGGTTAAAATTTCTTTATCCAGGCTGTCCACCTTGATTTTTTCGTAATAGGGTTTGGGGCTGTAGTCCAAGCCATAATCCCGGTCTAGCAAGCCGATCAATTCACTGCTCATTGTTTCAGAATTGAATGAAGCCAAACTGTCTGCTCCGTTTTCGATCCAGTACCTTAAAATCTGGACATCGGTATAACCGAAACCTCCTTTTTTGGGCGGCATTATTTTTTCATGTTCCAACGGTAAACTGACCCGTTTCAGGAATTCACTCCTGTCAGGGCTTCCTGCTATGACGGGTATCTCATGGGCAGCTTCTTCGAAGAGGTCACTATATTTTTCCAGAATTAATCCTCCGTAATTCTCTTTTGAATTATGACATTCAAGACATTGACGCCGGATCAGCGGCTGAACAATATCTGCAAAGATCTTCAGGGAATCAGGATTCATTTCACTCAATCTTACGTATGATTCTTGAGAGTCATCCTTAAAGATCTCAGGACCATACTCAACCAGATAAGTTGATCCATGGGTAAGGTTCCCGCCTAAATGACCCGTTAAACTGATCAGTACAATGGCAATTGTAGATCCGGATAGTTTTAATTTACCCTTTGTGCTAGGTGCCTTGATCTGATAAATGATAACCAGTGCCATGGCTATCAAGGTTAAAATGCCCAATTGCTTGTGGTCATTCAAGGCTTCAAAACCATAATCATCGCTAAATGAAAGTAACCAGCCTGTTAGGGCTGCAACCACTCCGGCAACAAGACCAATACTATAGGTAATAATGACGATTTTTCGGGACTCAACAAGATTGCGGAAACCTGTTTGCAGCAATATCTCAAAAATATAACCCAGTACAAATATGCCAATCGGTAAATGCACCATCAAAGGGTGAAAACGACCAATAAAAATCTCCCAATCCATTAGCTCAGAATATCTTTAACTACGTTTCCATGGACATCTGTCAAGCGGAATCTTCGTCCCTGATACTTATAATTAAGCTGTTCATGATTCAGGCCCAAAAGATGTAAAATCGTGGCATTCAGGTCATGGACGTGCACTTTGTTTTCCGTTATATGGTATCCAAAATCATCAGTGGCCCCATAGGTGAATCCTCTTTTTACTCCTGCACCGGCCATTAACATGGTATAAGCATCCGGGTGATGGTCTCTTCCAAAATTATCCTTAGTCAGTTGGCCTTGTGAAAAGCTGGTTCGGCCAAATTCACCGCCCCACACAACCAATGTGTCTTCTAATAAGCCACGTTGTTTGAGGTCCATAATCAAAGCAGCGGAAGCCTGATCTACTTCTTTAGATCTTTTAGGGATTTGTTTCGGTAAATCGCTGTGATGATCCCAACCGCCATGGTACAGCTGAATGAATCTTACTCCCCGCTCAGCCAACCTTCTGGCCAATAAACAATTACTTGCAAATGTTCCGGGCTTCTTACTGTCCTCGCCATACAATTCATAAATATGATCTGGTTCTCCTTCTGTATTCATTACTTCCGGTACAGATGTTTGCATGCGGAAAGCCATCTCATATTGTGACATTTTAGCTTTAATGGCAGGGTCTTCCCAAGTACTGTAATTTTGTTCTTGCAGCTTTTGCAGGTAATCCAATTGCTCCCTTCGTATCTCACCTGTCACTCCCGGGGGGTTATTTAAAAACAACACCGGGTTTTTACCACTTCTAAACTGAACGCCCTGATATTCGGCTGGCAGGAACCCACTTGATAATAACCTGGTGGAACCTCCTTCGTTCCCTTTGGTCATAAGTGCTATAAAGCTTGGAAGGTTTTCGTTTTCAGATCCTAATCCATAACTGATCCAGGAACCGATGGTTGGCCTTCCCGGAATTTCAGAACCTGTATGGGTGAACATTTGAGCAGGTTCATGCTGTACAGATTCGGTATACATAGAATTGATCATACACAATTCATCTGTGATCTGAGCCATGTGAGGCATAAGGTCACTCATCCACATGCCGCTCTCCCCTCTCTGCTTGAAATCATATAATGGCCTTACGATGGGTTTCGTCGCCTGGGCAATTACAGAGGCCGTTACCCTGTCTCCCATTACACTATCCGGCAATTCCACACCATGCATTTTAGTCAGGACAGGTTTATAATCAAACAAATCCAATTGAGAAGGCGCTCCGATCATATTTAGAAAAATAACCCTTTTAGCCTTGGGTGCAAAATTAGGTCCTGCCATCGAACCAAGCGGAGAAGCAAATGCACTCAATGGATTGATCAGTGAGGACAAAGAAAGAGCCCCAAGACCCAAAGTGGCCTTTTGAAGGAAATCTTTGCGACTTATTGGTTTATGATGATGATGATGATCGTGCATATTATCTTTTCATATAGGATTCGTCAAAATTAAATATCGTACTCACTACAACGGTCATTGCCGCTGTTTTCTCCTTTGACAATTGCTGATCAAAAGGTTTCTCACCTACAGATAAAATGGAATCTGCCATTTGCGGGGCATCAATAAACTGTTTTAGGGATGTTTGGTAATGGGTGTTCAGGATATCCATTTGATCCTCGTTTGGTTTTAAGCCCGTTGACCGCCTGAAAGCGAGCTCTATCTGTTGTGCCACGCTATCCGGGTATTCCTTTTGTACCTTCTCTGATAAAACCCTGGAGGCTTCAACAAATTGCGGATCGTTCAACAAGGTCAACGCCTGCAAAGGAGTACTGGTGACATTTCGTCTTATGGTACAGATTTCTCTTGGCGTAGCGTCAAAATTGATCATAAAAGGATTTGGGGCAAAACGTCTTGAAAAAGTGTACAGACTTCTACGGTACAGATTGTCTCCGGTATCTGGCTTATATGTTGCCAATTTACTTGAGGCCATCAATACTTCCTTCCAAAGTCCGTCCGGTTGATAAGGTTTCACGCTAGGTCCGCCTATTTCTTCTGCCAAAAGCCCACTCGCCTTCAAGGCATTATCGCGAATCATTTCTGCTGGCCAGCGATACGAAGGGCTCCTGGCCAAATAAATATTTTCCGGATCTATTTCTCTTATTTCCTGAGTACAATAAGACTCTTGACGATAGGTATGTGACATCACCATTTGCTTAAGGGCATATCTCATATCCCAGTTGTGATCGATAAAATCTTTGGCCAACCAATCCAGTAATTCCGGGTGACTTGGACGTGCTCCCTGACTTCCAAAATCTTCGGCTGTTTTCACCAACCCTTGCCCAAAAATCATCTGCCAATACCGGTTGATGGCGACCCGTGCGACAATTGGATTATCAGGGTCAAATAACCATTCTGCCAATCCCAACCTGTTTTTTGCCAAGTCACTGCTAAAAGGAAGTACCTTATCAACGCCTCCCGGTTCTACTTCCTCACCAAGTTGATTGTATAAACCTTTTTCAAGAATATAGGTCTTTCGAGGTACTTTCATTTCCTCCATGACCATCACTTCATTGGCGCTATCGAGCATTACCCCAATACTGATCCTTGTTTCGCGAAGTTTTTTTCGTTCTTCCACAAGATCTTTGTCATACAAATACCAATGATCCTGTTTGATTTCGGTTGAGTTCTGATCCAAATTCGCCTCTCCCAAGCTCGCCATTTCCCATCGAGAAAGCTGGCGATCATATATTTTTATGTCATCAATGGAGCCTCGGAACAAGCCCAGGTCTTCCATCCATAAACGATTGCTTCTTCCAACAACCAAGGGAATAGTATCTCGCTTCATTTCAAAACTAATCGGAACAATCGATCGCTTGAGCTGATCAAAATTTATGCGGGTATCTGCCTTTATGCCATTGACAAAAATAGAAATGCCCTTGGCAGATTTACTTCCGTCGTAAGTAAGGCCGATATGCTGCCATTGATTGGCCGCTATGGGTTTGGATGTGCTCACAGAAATAAACTCATCCGGCAGCCTGTGGATCAGGCGGACCCTAACGTGATTCGTAGAATCCAATACCAGTTCCCAACCTCTGTGGTATTGAAAAACCGTACCTGTATTCCCAATAATGGTTTGCGAAGAACCAACGCTATCTTTTTCCGTTGAGATCCAGGCAGAAACGCTAAATGGATCTGCTTGGTCAAATTCACCAGTTTTACGCAGGGTAACAATGTCGTATTCTTCATTAAAATAGGCAGCCTGTCCATATTTTCCATCAGTCAGGGTTATTTTTAAATTGGCTTCTGCTTCCTTATCATTGTCAAGCATCTGCATTTCCTTATATTCTTTCTTTTCTTTCTTGGCAGCTTTTTCCTCTTTATCCTTCTTTTTCTTGTCTTCCTTTTTTTTCTTCTTCTTGATCTCCTTTTTATAAGGCTTTATCGAATTGAACGCATAATGTTTAATATGTCCGGTAACAGGAGTTAAAGGGAGCACCTTTTGGTATTCAGAAGAGACTTGCCTTTCTTTTTTGATATTTTGAATCGTTTTTTCTTCGGCCAACAATGACTGAACCATCGAATCGATTTTGAATTTTTCCTGGTCGTTAAGAACGATCAAGGTCGGGGCCCGATCGGCATCAACAGGGGCGAGCCCATATTCTTCGGTTGTATTAAAAAACGCGGATACCTGATAGAATTCTTTTTGAGAAATAGGATCAAATTTATGGTCATGACATTTGGCGCACTCCAGGGTGAGCCCGAGAAGCGCCGTACCTGTTAGGCCAGCTCTTTCATTTACATATTCTATCCTGAATTCCTCCGGAATAGAACCTCCCGAAGCCTCCAATGGATTCATCCGTAAAAAAGCAGTTGCAATCTTTGATTGATCATCTGCTTCTTTGATTAAATCACCGGCTATCTGCTGGGTAACGAATTCATTATAAGGCATGTTCTGCTTAAACGCCTGTATCAGCCAGTCGCGATATGGCCAGGAAGTACGATAGCCGTCAAACGATACGCCATGGGAATCTGAATAGCGAGCCACATCCATCCATTCCTGGGTCATTCTTTCAGCATGAGCATTGCTTAGCAAAAGCCGGTCGACCAATTTTTCATAAGCATTTTCTGATTGGTCATTCAGGAATTCATCTATTTCCTCAAGGGAAGGAGGCAAGCCTGTAAGGTCCATGCTAACTCTCTTGATCAGCTGCTCTTTATTGGCTTCGCGAGCCGGCTCTATGCCAACCTGCAGCAAATTCTCCTGAACATAATTGTCAATTTCATTGTTGCGTGTCCAACTGTTTTTGATATCCGGTACTTGCTTTTTTTCTATCGGAAGAAAAGACCAATGTTCCTTCCATTCGGACCCCTGCTCCAACCATTTGGCAATCAATGCGATTTCCCTGTCAGAAATAGTAAGTTCAGATTCGGGAGGGGGCATCATCATATCAGGATCGGAACTAAGTAGCCTGTGAATGACTTCACTATTGCTGATGCTTCCTTTTACAAAAGCGTGCTTTCCGGATTCTAATTTTTTAAATGCCTCTTCCTCAATGTCGAGCCTCAGGCCCGCTTTTCTTGTTTGTGCATCCGGACCATGACAATTATAACAGCGGTCGGAGAGAATTGGCTTGATATGAAAATTATAATCTACATAGGTAGGAAGGGACTCATAGGCCAATTCAACCTCTTTAGGAAGGGGCCTGGAACAACCCAGGCTCATTAATAAAAGAAGCATCAAGGCTTTGACTGAACAAAACCTTAGCATAGAAAATGATATAAATAAAGATCCAAGTTTCAAGATACTGACTGTCTGATTTAGACCAAGATATGACTTTTTTTATGAAAAATAATAAATCCGCATCATGGTGCATAAAGTTTTATCACTGGCTACATTTTTTTTTTCATCCTCAAGGGTGCTGCTGTCAACATTAAACCATTGATCATTTGCGACAGATTCAATTTATGAAATGTTCATAAAAAGTTAAATAGAAACACTCCAAAAAAGGAAGGCTTTTACAATACATTGTTATGCAAAGATTTGTTAAATTGTCTTTTTTTAAAAAGACTTTATCTCTTATGTTAACAAAGATTGAATATTCAATGAACTTCATTTTACCGACCATGATCAAAACACCATTTAAGCAAGTTTACAAACATTTTATATTACTTCTGATTTCTTTTATGTTTTATGGTTCCGTATCTGCCCAAGGATTTAACGGGTACTACAGATATCCCGACATATATAAAAATAACGTTGTCTTTGCTGCAGAAGGCGACATTTGGAGGGTTCCTCTCGCTGGTGGAACAGCTCAAAGGTTAACAACACACCATGAGGAGGAATTGTTCCCTGCGATCTCTCCGGATGGAAACACCATCGCATTTTCAGCAAGCTATGAAGGGCCTACTGAGGTATATACAATGCCCATTGAAGGCGGATTACCGATAAGATGGACTTATGAAAGAGATGCATCGGTGACCAATGGCTGGACCCCTGATGGCAAACTTGTGTACCATACCCGAGCCTACTCTACAGTTCCCGATAACCAGCTCGTAACCATTGATCTGGACTCAAAACAAAAGATGAGAATTCCATTATCTCAAGCGAGTGAAGCTAGTTTCGACAGCTCTGGAAATACGGTTTTTTTCGTTAGGCCTGCTGATCATCGCAACGTCACCAAAAGATACCAGGGCGGTACGGCCAGACAGGTATGGAAATTTACAGAGGGTACTGAAGAAGCTGTTAAATTAACCAATGACCATCTTGGTGAAAGTCATCATCCCATGTGGTTCGAGGGAAGGGTTTATTTTATCACAGACAGGGATGGTACCATGAATATCTGGTCAATGAATGAAAATGGAGAAGATCTAAAACAACACACAAAGCACACCGAATTTGACGTTCGATATGCCAATGTTTCTGACGGTAATATTGTGTATCAAAGAGCCGCTGATCTTTGGCACTATAATATTTCATCCAATCAGGATAAAAAGATCGATATAAAATTAGCTTCAGATCTTGATCAACTAAGAGAAAAATGGGACCCTGACCCATCACAATATATCACTGCCGTACATGCCGATCCTGAAGGGGATAAAATCGTTATAACTGCCAGAGGAAGGGTTTTCGTTGCACCTGTAAAATCAGGTCGATTTGTCTCTTTTACAGAAAAGAAAAATGTGCGATACAGAGATGCTGTTTTTTCACATGATGGAAAAAACATTTACACCCTATCGGATGAAACCGGTGAATTTGAATTCATAAAAATGGCTTCAAACGGATTGGGAACTCAGAAGAATATTACCCGTGACGGGAACTTGCTGCGATTTGCAGGAGTCCCTTCTCCGGATGGTAAATGGATTGCCTATGATGATTTAGGCAGCAATATGTATGTGCTTAATGTTTCAAGTGGCGTAAGTAAAAAGATCTCTTCCAACGAAGAAGGGATCTGGGATTTTTCATGGTCACCTGACAGCAAATGGCTGGCCTTTGTCCAAACAGCTACAAACACAATGGCACAGATCAAGGTTTATAATGTAGCGAGCGGGAATTTATTTGATCTGACCACCGACCGGGCGAACAGTTTCAACCCCAGGTGGAGCCATGATGGGAAATTCATCTATTTTCTTTCAGATAGAAGTTTTACATCTTTGGTAGGCAGTCCTTGGGGAACCAGACAGCCTGAACCCTATTTTGATGCCAGTGAGAAAGTCTACCATGTAGCGCTTAAAAAAGGCACCAGGTCTCCTTTTAGGGAAAAAGATGAGCTTGAAGTTAAAGACAAAAAGGACGACGAGTCTGCAAAATCTGACAATAAAAAGAGCAAAAAAAGTGATGATGAAAAAGAAGATGAGGAAAAAATTGTGGTTGCTATAGATGCTAGTGGAATCCAAAACAGGATCATAGAAGTACCGGTTAAACCAGGTAATTATAGTAATCTTGAAGTAGGTGAAAAAGCGCTGTATTTGATGTCAAGAGAAACCGGTGTCAACGCCAAAAGCCATTTATCCTTTATAAAAATTGACAATGAGGATATTAAACTCGAAAAAATGGTGAGTGAGATTGACAGATTTGAACTTGCCCAAAAAGGAGACAAGATCCTTATTCAAAAGAAAAAAGACTATTATATGGTCGAAGCAGGCACTTCGGAAATAAGTGATCTTTCGGAAAGTAAAATTGATTTAAGTGGATGGCAATTTTCTATCAACCCAAAAGAAGATTGGAAACAAATTTTTACCGATGCATGGCGCATGGAACGCGATTATTTTTATGATAAAAATATGCATGGCGTTGATTGGAAAGCGATGCATGATAAATACCTGCCTTTGGTTGACAGAATTACCACAAGAAATGAATTATCTGATCTTATAGGAAGGTTTGTAGGGGAGCTCTCAGCGCTGCACACCAGCGTTCGGGGAGGAGACCTAAGAGAAGATGATAAAAACATTTCAGTGGCAAGTTTGGGTGCCATGTTTAGCAGAGATGAAGCAAATAAAGGTTTTAGAATTGATCATATCTATAAAGCTGATCCTGACTATCCCGATGAAAAATCCCCTCTTGATGATCCTTATTTAGATGTGAGGGAAGGTGATATCGTCACCAAGGTCAACGGAAAAGATGCCCTTTTGGCGGTTGATATTGGGGAACTCATCAGGAATCAAGAGGGAAAACAGGTAAGAATTACGTTGTTACGATCAGGAAAATCGAGAGATATTATTGTAAAGCCGATTGAAAACGAATATAACCTGCGTTATCGCGATTGGGAATATGGTAAGCGACTTGAGGTAGAAAAAAAGAGTAATAATGAAATAGGCTATTTGCATTTGCGTGCGATGGGGAGTAACGACTTGAGCCAATTTTACCGAGAATTTTATCCTGTGTTTAATAAGTCTGCACTGATCGTTGATGTTCGTTACAATTTTGGTGGGAATATCGACAGTTTCATCTTGGAAAAACTGTTAAGAAAAGCCTGGATGTATTGGAAATCAAGGTCTGGTGAGCCCTACTGGAACATGCCATATGCATTCAGGGGCCATATTGTAGTTCTTGTTAATGAAAACACCTATTCAGATGGTGAGGCCTTCGCAGATGGTTTTAAAAAGCTGGGGTTGGGTACTACGATTGGAACAAGAACCTGGGGTGGAGAGATCTGGCTGAACAGCAGCAACAGGCTTAGCGATAACGGACTGGCAAGGGCACCTATGAATGGGGTTTATGGCGAAAATGGAGAGTGGTTGATTGAAGGTCATGGATTTGTGCCAGATATAGAAGTTGACAACCTTCCTCATGCTACTTTTAAAGGTCAGGATTTACAACTGGATACAGCTATCGAATATTTACAAAAATTAGTCAAGGAAGATCCAAGAGAGGTACCTCCTGTGCCTGCTTATCCTGATAAGTCTTTTGGCAATAATAAAAAACAAGTCATGGAAAAATAGTGTGCCCATATTCTTATTTTAAGTTTAAAGAAAACCCACAATCAATTTCATTTGGTTGTGGGTTTCTAAAATAACAGGCTTTTTGAAATGGCACTTCAACCCTCCCTTTTCTTAATTTTAACATTAATTTAATCCATTCTTACCCATAGAATGATGTATATTTGCATCGTACACGATATAAACGTGTACGATGTAAATAGATTATTATGAAAAACCAAGTAAATACGAATAAGGTTCAAAATATTTTTAGAATCATTTTGGCGATCTTTATGATATTCGCAGGTTTTAGCCACCTTGGTTTTAATCGTTTGGATTTTCATGCCCAAGTTCCTGATTGGGTTCCCTTAAGCAAAGACCTTGTGGTTATACTATCAGGAATAGTTGAGATCATGTTAGGGCTTGGCCTCGCTTTTTGGAAAAAGGAACGTGTTCGATTTGGTTGGGCATTGGCTCTATTTTTCATATTGATCTTTCCCGGTAACATCTGGCAATATTTGGAGGGTAAAGATGCCTTTGGC
>JBFFLO010000050.1:0-11118 GCA_041554895.1 Lutimonas sp.
AGTCCTGAAATAATTAGTGTTTTCTTCCAGCTTATCTCTTAAAGTGGTATCATTCTCTATGAGATCAAATACTTTTAATGACGCTCCAACTATGGCCGGAGCCAAGGAATTGGAAAAGAGATAAGGTCTTGATCTCTGTCTCAAGATCTCAATGATCTCCTTAGGGCCGGTTGTATATCCTCCCATGGCGCCGCCAAGAGCCTTTCCAAGGGTTCCTGTTACAATATCAACCCGTCCCATCACATTCTTCAATTCTACCGTACCTCTTCCTGTTTTACCTATAAAGCCCGTGGCATGACACTCATCAACCATCACAAGGGCATCATACTGATCTGCAAGGTCACAAATTTTATCGAGTTGAGCCACAATGCCATCCATGGAAAATACACCGTCGGTGACAATGATCTTAAAGCGGTGATTCTGCCGGTTGGCCTCGATCAATTGTTGTTCAAGATCCTCCATATTATTGTTCTCGTAACGGTAGCGGGCAGCTTTGCAAAGCCTTACGCCATCAATAATAGAGGCATGGTTCAACGAATCAGAAATAATGGCATCTTCCTTTTGTAACAGCGGTTCAAACACTCCTCCATTTGCATCAAATGCTGCTGCATATAAAATGGTGTCTTCCGTTTTATAGAACTTTGCAATTCTTCCTTCCAGTTGTTTGTGGATGTCCTGCGTTCCGCAAATAAACCTTACCGAAGACATGCCGTATCCATGAGTATCCATGGTGTCCTTTGCGGCTTGAATTACTTCGGGGCTATTGGATAATCCAAGGTAATTGTTTGCACAAAAATTGATGACTTCCTCTCCCGTTGAGATCTTGATGACCACATCCTGTGAGCTTGTTATTATTCTTTCCTTTTTATACAATCCAGCCTCCCTTATGGAATTAAGTTCGTTGGCTAAATGCTCCTTTATTTTGCTATACATTTTTATGATTTGTTTAATGTGAATTAAGCAGTTCTATCAGCTGTCCAAGGACCAGCTTTTATGGTTTTTCCAAACCTTTTTATTATCCTGATATCCTGTGTCATGACTTCACTGGCAAAAGTAAGAAATTATGGGGTATTGTGTTTCCTTATTAGTATTTTTGGCGTTTATATTAAGTATATGGCAAGGGACGAAAAGATCAAAATGCAATGGGAAGAGATCCAGAAAAACATTTCCGAAAAATTTGGAGGAGGTGAAAAAATGGATCTTGATGCTATCATATACCTTATAGGGATTCAGGAGTTGGGAAAAGGATATCAAAAATTCAGCAAGGATGAAAAGCTGAATATCATGCATATTTCTATCTGTAAATTACTTGAACCTTTTGGATACTATGAATTTGATTATTTTGATGATGATGGTTGGCCACATTATAAAGTACTTGATGAATTACCGACTTTAAAGGGAGGTGAACAATCTGTACTCATGAAAGAAGCCGTAGTGCTCTATTTTGAAAGACTTGACGCTTCCTTGTAAAAAGTCTTGGCTTTACACCGCCTGATAATATTTCCCCGGATGGCTGATCACCAGGCCCTTTAATTCCAATTGGAGCAGCAACATCAATAATTTTTGAACACTAAATCCGCTTTCCAGGGCTAATTGATCAAGAAGCAGCTTTTCTGAGGATTGTAAAAAATCATGGACCCGTTTTTCATCTTCACCCATTTCAATAAAAAGTTTTTTCTGAACTTGTCTGGTTGTTACAGGTTTCGAGGCCCATCCCAATACATATTCGAGATCTTTCACCGATGTGATCATTGCTGCCTTATTGCTTTTGATCAGCATGTTGCACCCTTGGCTAAATGTATCAGTGGTGCGTCCTGGAACGGCGAACACATCCCTGTAATAGGATGACGCAAGTTCCGCAGTGATCAACGACCCGCCTTTTAAGGCCGATTCAATCACCAAAGTCGCCTCAGATAATCCTGCAATAATTCGGTTTCTTTTTACAAAATTTTCTTTTGCCGGTGATCCCCCAGACCAAAACTCTGTGCAAAGACCACCTTTTTCCTGCATTTTTTCTGCAATTCCGGTATGAGGTTTTGGGTAAATCCTATCAAGGCCATGGGCTAAAATACCAAGGGTGCATATGTCGTTTTGTAAAGATTCCTTGTGCGCACATATATCTATTCCATAAGCAAGGCCACTTACAATAATCGGGTCAAACCTCTTTATTTCCCGAATGAAATCCTTCAAGAATTGACGCCCATAGGGTGTCATCATACGAGTGCCAACAATACTGATCATTTTCCTGTTCCTGGTGTCGAAGTTACCCTTTGAAAAAAGGATTAAAGGAGCATCCGGACAATGTCTGAGCTTATCCGGATAGGACTTGTTTTGATACGTTGAGGCTAAGATACTGTTGGATTCTATAAATCGCATCTCCTTTTCCGCATTTTCGAAAACGGCTGTATTATTAAGTTGTTCCAAAATGCCCCTCCCTAAACCTTTGATATGTTTCAGGTCATTTCTGCTGGCTTGAAAGAGTTGCTTGGCTCCCCCGAAGTAATCCAGTAGCTTTTTCGCATTTATCGGGCCCATTCCAACAATTGATTGTAAGGCCAGATAATAGAATAATTCATCGTTTTCCATTTTAAATATTTGATTTTCAATTGTGCATGTTTTTGTTAATAAAAATGAAAGGGGCAATGTAAACCGTGATTCTTTTTTTTTAGTTTTGTTTAAGTGAAATTAAACTCCCTTTTTATTGAATCTAGCGAATTACATAAGTGATTTATTATACCGATACGAATGTGTTATTGTCCCGAAATTCGGAGGGTTCGTAACCAATAATAAATCAGCCAGAATTGATGGTTCAAGTCATACTATTTTTCCTCCCTACAAACAGATCACGTTTAATGCCCATTTGACAAATAATGATGGTTTACTTGCAAATTACATCGCCTCTGTTGACAATATTTCCTATGAATGCGCCTTAAATTATATAAAGTTTGAAATTGATGCATGGAGAGAGAAATTAAAAAATCAGCATTTGAATTTAAACGGCTTGGGCACCTTTAATTTATCAGGGGATCAATTGCATTTTGAACCGCAGCAAAAAGTCAATTATCTTACTTCGTCTTTTGGTCTTTCCAACGTAGTAAGAAGTGAGATCGAAAGAGAATCTTCCGTTAAGATCGCTAAAGAAATCGAAACGCCTAAAGTTATTCCGATAGTCGAGAAAAAAGCACCGAATTATTTAAAATACGCTGCTATTTTTGTGATCGGCCTGTCTGCTATTGGTTTTGGTGGGAAATATTATCAGGACCACCTCAATGAAAAGCAACTGGTTGAAGCTCAAAAGCGACAAGACCTGATGGAAGAAAAGATCGAAAATGCTACTTTTGTCATTACAAAACCCTTGCCTACTTTGAACCTTGAAATACAAAGCAGTAAAAAAAGCTTTCATGTAATTGCAGGTGCCTTTAGGTTTCCTGAAAATGCCGACCGCAAGGTAAATCAACTTTTACAAGAAGGATATGATGCCAGGATACTTGGGGTTAATAAATGGAACCTAACCGTTGTTTCCTATGGTAGTTTCTCTTCCAGGGATGAAGCATTGGAAAATTTATCGCAGATCAAGAAAAATGTGGCCAAAGATTCTTGGTTGCTTATTCAGGAATTTTAGTCTTTCTTTTCCTTTTAGTGTCACAAACTTATTTTAATCATATTTTATTAATACCCATTTTATCATGCAAAGCAAGACCCCTAGTGAATCTTTAACCATTATGACCGATCTTGTTTTACCAGGAGAAACAAACCCTTTGGATAATCTTTTTGGAGGTGAATTGCTGGCAAGAATGGATCGTGCATCAAGTATTTCGGCAAGGCGGCATTGCAAACGTATTACTGTAACAGCTTCAGTAAACCATGTCGTATTTTCAAAAGCAGTTCCTGTTGGCAGTGTGCTAACCATTGAATCAAAAGTTTCCAGAGCTTTTAATTCATCTATGGAGATCTTTGTTGATGTATGGATGGAAGATCGGGAATCAGGTGAGCGCACCAAAGTGAACGAAGGCATTTACACCTTTGTGGCAGTCGACAGAACCGGTGCCCCTGTTAAGGTTCCTGAAATTGTGCCAGAAACTGCCTTGGAAAAGGAAAGATATGAGGGTGCTCTTAGACGAAAGCAATTAAGTTTGGTACTTTCGAAAAAAATGGATCCTAAAGACGCTACCGAATTGAAAGCTCTTTTCCTTTAACCATTTCAACTATACCGTTGAATCACATGCTCTATGCCGCTCAGGTAAGCGTTGCCAAATAGGACCAAATGAACCAAATGAGGGTATAGATTGTGAATTGGAATCCTTTCTTCCCAGCCTTTTTCCAATGGAAAACAGTGGTGATAATGATCTAAAAACACAGGATCAAAACCACCGAACATTCTTGTCATGGCAATATCAACCTCTCTGTGGCCATAATAAATTGCAGGATCTATAAAAAATGCTTGTTGGCCCAAACCGCAAATTATGTTCCCTAGCCAAAGGTCACCATGGAGCAAGGAAGGGGCTTCAATAGGAACAAGTTCAGAAAATATCTTATAGAAATTATCGAAACCCGACAAATGTTTTCTTGTCAAATGTCCTTGGTCAAAAGCCATTTTGATAAGAGGTTTAAGGCGTTTTGAGATAAAGAACTCCTCCCAAGTTGACTTTTGGTCATTTTGCTGAACAAGAGAACCGATATAGTTGTCCTGATCAAGTCCAAACGACGTATGGCTTTTTTTATGCAGCGATGATAGGCTGTTGGCAAATTGAATCCAAAATTTATGCCCTGCCTTTTCCTCTTGTATAAATTCAAGGACCAGGAACTGATCATCCCTATGTTCAAAATGGTCAATAACAGCAGGGGTTCTGATCCCAACTTCCTGAAGCGTATTCAGTCCATTGGCTTCCTTAAAAAACATTTCCGGAAATCTTTGACGGCTATTGTGCTTTATAACGAATTTGCCAAGAGCAGCATGCACCTTGTACACATCATTAATGTCTCCTCCTGCAAGCGGGCTTATCGATTTAATCTCTGTGGAAAGCCTTTCTTCAATGATCCTTTTGGCAAACATGATAGGGTCCCTTTTACGCTAAATCTTATACACCCATTCCTCTGGATTCTGTCTGTGGATTTCTTTGAAAAGGACAAATGCCAGGATGGTTTTTCCCGTTGTCTTATCTGTATGGATTTTGCCTAGCAACTGTTTGGTAGACACCAGGTCTCCTTTTTGAACAGTTACATTGTCAAGGTTCTTGTATACAGAAATATAATTTCCATGTTGTACTAAAACGGCTTTCTTTTTTCCGGGTAATACCTGTATGGCCAATACTTTTCCATCAAATATGACACGTGCGTTGGCATTCTTTTCAGTAGCATAAAATACGCCATTGCTTTCAATAGTTATGCCTTTAAGTGTCGGGTGTGATTGTTTGCCATACCTCCTGACGATGACCCCTCTTTCAACAGGAGAAGGCAACTTCCCTTTATTGGATATAAAATCTTTTTCCAAGGCAATGGCCTCAGGTGTAAGGGCAAAACCTGAACTCTTCACATTTGATTCCTTATTTGATTTGGCAATGGCTTCTGCAATCAAAGCCTCAATTTTTGCATCGATCCTTTTTTCCTCCTTTTGCTTATTGTTTATTTGAGCAATATATTTCTTTTCCTTTTTCTTAACGGATTTTACCAAAGCCTCGCGAGACGATTTTTCTTTACTAATACTGTCTTTTTCCTCCTGGTTAATCGCCAGCAGCACTTCCTTTTCATTCCGTCGTTCGACGAGGTAGTCATTCAGGTTGTGAAGTTTAATGGTTTCTTCCTTGATTTCCTCCCCCTGTCGCACCCTGTAAGCTGTGAATTGCTTTAGGTACTCCAATCGTTTGTATGCCTGTAAGAAGTTCTCCGAAGAAAGCAGGAACATTAAACGGCTATTCTTGGTCTTGCTCTTGTAAGATTGGACCACCATATTGGCATAATCCTTTTTCAGATATTCCAGCCTTTCCTCTAACAGCTTGACCTGACGTTCATTCTCCTGGATTTCAATCTTAAGCTGATTTGTTTCTTCGTTGATGGTATTGATCAATTTTGTCCTGACCCCAATTCGTTGTGTCAGATCTGACAAGTCAGACAATAAGGTTTTTTCTTTTTTCTGAGACTGGAACAAAAGTGTATTGATCTCTTTGATTTCTTTTTGCAGCTGCAGGCGTTGTTTTTCCAGCTCCTGTCTGCTTTGCCCTAAAAGGGACAGGGGCAGTAAACAAATGATTATTAATAAAATAAAAGAAGACCGAAAATCGATCGGGGTATAGTGTCGAGGTTTATTATCTGTTATGTTCTCCCTAAGTGACATCATTCAAGTTCAATATTTCTATAACCAGCTGGTATTGCAAAGGGGAATTTTAAAGGGACATCAAATTGCACGTTCTTATAATTTACATCTATAATAGTTGTCATATCGTCAGCCTTAGCCGTAATCAAAAATCCTTTCGGGAACAAAGATTCATTAATTTTATTAAAATTCTTATATAATATTGATAAATTTTGATTCTTTTCTACATGCCTGATTTCCTCTTTTACAACCTTGAAATCAACTGGATCTATCGAATATCTTATGTCAAAAATAGGATTTCTTTTTTTTGAAAGCAATTCATATCTGCCATCCTTAATCGTGACATGGTGTTTTTGTGATTCTAAATTCAGCAAAGCCTCTCCTAAAATTAGGTTTTGAACCTTGTCAAAATCAAAATCGGTCCCCAGCCAGCTACTGATCAATTTAAAATCTCCCTCGAAAGATGTTTTTCCGATCTTTTCGTAGAATTTTACATATCGAGGGGTAATGATCAGTTTGGCAATTGGAAAGCCCAATTTGGTAAAATTAAGCCAAATGATAGAATCTTTAACCAATCTTAAGGACCCGTTAATATTGGGCAGTTCGTCTTTCCCCCTGTATTTTATTTGCATGCTTGCCTTAATCGAAGTTCTGGAAAACCTTGCTTCATGGTTCCTCTTCACAATGGATTTTGCCGGCAAATAATCAATGCTTGCATCCGGGATCTTTCGGCTTTTACAAGAAGCCAAAGACAAAAAAGCGATAATTACCAAAATGGTGCTTCTGATTGACTTCTGCATTATTTATCTTTCAATTCCATGGCTCGATTGTAATATTCGGTAGCCATTTTGTTATTTCCCAAAGCTTTATAACTCAAACTCAATTCTTGATAAAAGGCCGACTTCAATTGGTCATCCTCAATAATATAATCCAATCCTTCTTCCATAACTGCCAAGGCCTCATTGTTTTTTCTTAAACTATTCAAGGCACGTCCGTTCATCAAATACAAAAAAGGTTGGGCAGGAAAAAGGGAAACCCCTTCCTCACTGTGCTTTAACAATTCGAGGTATTGCTTTGTTTTCCATTGCTCCTCCAACAACATTTTTAAAGTATTATAATCCTTATTTAAAGTATACTCCTCTTCTAAAAGGTCTACTTTCCTTTTAGGGTTCTCTACTATAATTGGTTCAAAAAATTCCTCAATTGGTCCATCCGATTCTTGTAAAAGGGATTCCTTCAAGGATTGCAACCCTTCGGGTAATTTATTTAGGTCATCCAATTTTTTAAGAAGCTTTGTCGCGCTTTCTATCTCTCCCGATTTGATATAAAGTATGACCAGGTCAGCCTCTTCTTCCGGCTGTAAGCTTATGATTTTTTCTTGTACTTTTATTGCTCCGGTATAATCATTTTGCTTGGTCTTGATCTCTTTTAAATGCCGAAGCATATACAAATTCATCGGGTCATTTTCCAATCCTTTTAAAATATAATACTCTGCTTCTGTATATTTGATCAACAAGTCATAATTCTTAGAAAGCTCGAATAAAACTGCTATATTGTTCTTCTCGATATTATTACATGCTTCCAGTGCGTATACCGCCTTGTCATAATTACCTATTGCCTTTTGCTGAAGTGCCTCAAAAAAGAATGTTTGAAAGTTAATTTGCTGCTGTTCAACCAGCATGTCCTCTGTTGAAACCAGGTCCTCCTGACCCAAAGCCGGAAAGGAGCATATAATTGCTCCAACCAAAAGGATCATATAACGTGAGAACCTCATCAAGTCTTACTTTAATATTGAATAATCTCCTATACTTATACTGCTAAAATCTCCATCAAAATATGCATGGTTACCTATCATCGCCTCCTTTAAATTTGCGTTCCTAATAGTTGTGTCGGTTTGTATCAAAGAGTTTGTAATATGCGAATTTTCTACGAAACAACCATCTCCCAAAGAAACATTTGGACCAATTGTGGTGTTTTTAAGTACCACATTGTCACCAATATAGCATGGTTCAATGATCTTGGCATTTTCCAGGGTTACATTATTCGAGATCAGGTTTTCATGATCATTTAATGCAAACTGTAATATTTTAGAATTGGTATCAATCGTAATTTCCTTGTTCCCGCAATCCATCCATTCATTGACCTGGCCGGGAACAAATTTCAAACCTTTCTGTTTCATATGTTCAAGCGCATTGGTCAATTGGTATTCACCCTTGTCTTTGATATCATGATCCAATAAGTATTGAATTTCTTCCCTAAGAATCTCCCCGTTTTTAAAGTAATAGATCCCTATGATTGCAAGATCAGAAATAAATTCATCCGGCTTTTCCACAAAATCAGTGATAAGGCCATTCTGAAGTTTTACAACTCCATAAGCACTTGGCTCTTCCACCTGTTTTACCCATATCGCCCCATCCGATTCTCCATCAAGCGTGAAATCAGCTTTGAACAGGGTGTCTGCAAATGCAACTACGCAAGGGCCTTTTAATGAGTCTTTGGCGCATTGAATGGCATGTGCTGTTCCCAAAGCAACCTCCTGGACAAATACTTTACCAACAGCTCCAAGGTTATGCGCTATCTGCATAAGTTTTTCTTCGGTATCCTTAGGAAAAGAAGGTCCAATTACAAAAGCAATCTCCTCTACTTTCTGATCGACGACTTTTACAATATCTTCCACCAATCTTTGAACAATCGGTTTACCTGCAATTAAGGTTAGCGGTTTCGGAATAGTCAGGGTATGCGGCCTTAATCTTGACCCAATTCCGGCCATGGGTACAATAATCTTCATCAATATATTTTTCCTTTTAAACGCCCAAATATACATAAAATTGTTGGAGGCCTATGCCGGGTTTCATATGGAAAAAGCCCCCATTTTAGCAGTATCATAAAAAATTATTTTATGTTTTTCAGCTGTCCTTTGCCAAAATAACTTGTAGGAGAAATAGTTCGAACCATCGGCTACAATTATTTCAGGATGCACTTCATTTAGCAACCTTTCCAGGTTTATTTTGGGTGAATTCATCAAGACCAGAACATCTGGTTCAAATCCAAAATCTGTATTTATGGCTTGGTGATCCAGAATCATGATGCGTTTATCTCCTATTCTGAAAAAATGCTTCATTTTGGTGAATTCATCGAATTTAAGTGTCATGTGTTCTAATTGATAGTCTCTCAACAGGCGGCTGTTTTCAGAGCCCTCTTCCTTTAAACTTCCATAAATCTTAGCGCTGTTACCCATTCTTTTAAGAACCAGGCTTTGTTTATATCGATGAAATATGACAAAGTCAGAGCTCTTAAGCGTGAACCTCTTTTCAACAAGCAAGATTACCAATAAAAAGATGGTCGATACCAGCAAGGCCATGGTCCTTTTAGCTGATTGCTTCAGGATCCAGGAAATGAAAAAAATGATGATGACATAACTAAACCATAAAAGTGATAAGGTAAAAAATATGTCACGATAGATCAGGTGATTTAAGCCTGCTAAAGTTTCAATGATCCGGTTCATCATATTGATCACCCATCCGTAAGTTTTTATGTAAAAATCCGGCAATTGATCAAAATGATCTAAAACAATCATAAAATAACCCATCCCTAAAATAATTCCCAAAAAAGGAATAATGCAAAGACTACTTAAAAAAAACAAGGCTGAAAATTGATGAAAATAATATAGGCTTAGGGGTAAAACCCCTAGTTGAGCCGACAGGGATATGAGCAGCAGGTTCCAAAAATAGCGTAGAATCTTATGATTTGGTTTCCAAAAAGATCTCAATAAGGGGTTTAAGGCAATAATGGATAGTACAGCTGCATAACTCAATTGAAATCCAAGATCAAACAAATATCCCGGATTTATGATCAGGCTAAAAAAAAGGGATATAAAGACATAATTACTCAGCTTGTTTTTACGGCCTTAATACAGGCAAACAGAAAGTACGGTAAACATAAAAACCGCCCGGATCACAGATGCCGAAAGCCCCGATAAAAATGCAAAAAACCATAAAAATCCAATCATGAGAAGGAACCTGATCCTTTTACCATGCCTGAATCGCTCCATAGGTTTCAAAATCGTGTTCAGGATCATCAGTAAAATTCCAATGTGTAATCCTGAAATTGCCAGAAGGTGCATGGCTCCGGCATTCTGATAGTTCACTATCATTTCATTTGAGAGGTCTTGTCTCCTCCCTAAGAGTAACGCTTCAAGCACGGAAAATTCTTCTTTGGTAAAGCCTCTTTTTCTCAACGATTGAAGTATACGGTCCCTGTATTGCAACGCCTTGGCCTTTATGCTGTTTCCATGGTTTTTCCCTCTCACAAATGCACCTTCATCAAGCGTTAATTGGTGATAGATCCCTTTCCTTTTCATAGCTTCCCTAAAATCAAATGCTCCTGGATTCATGGAGTTGTTCAAGGCTGAAATAGGCTGAAAAGTATAAAGCTCTTCATCCAGTGGAATTATGCTGTTTTTTTTATTCTTAGTGATCCTGATCAAAATAATTCCACTGGTTTTGATATGATCAACTCCTGTGACCTCAGCTTTATATTTAAAATAATAATCATTGTGTTTGAGTTCTTCAACTAATCTGATCCGGATCAGAGATCCTGATTTATAAAGATGTTCATAATGGGTTTTATCCCCTTCTGGTTTTGTTCTTGAAATGATCAACATCCCGTAAAACATAAGTAGCAAGCCAGAAAAAAAAACAAACAAAACAGGGGGGCGATAAGCGTTTATGGCTTTAAAATAAAAAATAAAAAAGGCAGCTGCGGCAATAATGCCAACAAACATTAATGGCAGGGAATAATCAAAAAAA
>JBFFLO010000051.1:0-11002 GCA_041554895.1 Lutimonas sp.
AGGTTTCAGCTATATTCTTACTATTGCCATTATATTGTTTGCCTTTTCAACCATGATCTCATGGTCCTATTATGGTCTTCAATCATGGAAATTCTTATTCGGAAGAGGAAAAACCGCTGATATTATATACAAAATCATGTTTCTGGTCTTTGTGGTTATTGGAGCCTCTGCCGCCCTGGATGCCGTCATCAAGTTCTCAGATGCCATGGTCCTCGCACTGGTTTTTCCAAATATGATCGGACTGGTCTTGTTGTTTCCAAAGGTGAAAGAAGAAATGAAACGATATACTGATGCCATCAAATCTTTAAAAGCCAGATCATAAAAAGAAATCAAATGAAATTCTTAGAATCCCATTTCTGGTATACCAAAAGCCAAAGAAATGGGATTTTATTTTTGTTGGTGATCTTGTTCTCTCTTCAAATTGCGTTTTTCTTTATTGATTTTTTATACGAAGAGGAATTCAGTGATCAGGAATTTGCTTTGATTCAAGCTAAATTGGATTCCTTAAGAAAGGACCAGGCAATTGCGCCAAAACCAAAGATCTATCCGTTCAATCCTAATTTTCTCACTGACTTCAAAGCCTATCAATTAGGGCTGAGTACAGATGAAATTGATCGACTGTTTACTTTTAGAGAAAAAGGTAAATTTGTCAATAATGCCAGGGAATTTCAGGATATTACAGGTGTAAATGACAGCTTGTTGGGTCTTATTTCTCCCTATTTTAAATTCCCAGACTGGACAAAACAGAAAGTATCAGACAAGAAAAAGTTTAAAAAGGAAGTCCTTCCCACAGAAGTTAAAGATCTCAATACAGCAACTGTTGAAGAACTTCAGCAGGTTTCAGGTGTCGATCATAAAATGGCCCAACGAATTATTGCTTATAGAAAGCTGTTGCAGGGCTATTCAGAGAATGAACAATTGTTCGAGGTCTATTATCTTAAAAAAGAGACAGCACTGAGATTATTGCAGCACTTCAAGGTCATGGAAATACCCCGGTTGACAAAGGTCAACATAAATACGGCAAGCTTTAAAGAACTGCTTCAAACGCCCTATTTAGACTATAATCTGACCAAACAAATTTGCAGGTACCGGGATCAAAATGACTTCTTCGAAAGCCTCGATGAATTAAAAAAAATTGACTCTTTCCCAATAGAAAGATTTGACAGAATAGCCTTATATTTGTCGGCGGAATAAAAAACCCCACTATGAATTTTGAAATGTCCGAGACAAGGAATACGATAGCGCACTCGATCAGAGATTTTGCGAAGAAACATATAAAGCCGTTTATGATGGATTGGGATGAACACCAGACCTTTCCGGAAGAACTTTTTCATCAATTAGGCGCCATGGGTTACATGGGTGTTCTGGTTCCTCAAGAATACGGAGGAAGCGGCATGGATTATCACGAGTACATTACCGTTATCGAAGAAATCTCAAAGGTTGATTCTTCTGTCGGACTATCACTGGCGGCCCATAATTCCTTATGCACAAATCATATCCTGGAATTTGGAAGTGAGGCTCAAAAACAAAAATGGTTACCAAGATTGGCGCATGGCGAATGGATCGGGGCCTGGGGCCTTACAGAACATAATACAGGCAGCGATGCAGGTGGCATGAGCACTACGGCAGTTTTAGACGGGGATCATTATGTGATCAATGGTGCCAAAAATTTCATTACCCATGGAATCAGTGGCGATGTGGCAGTGGTTATCGTCAGAACGGGTGAAAAAGGAGATTCCAAGGGTATGACAGCTTTTGTCATTGAAAAAGGAACACCTGGATTCTCTTCCGGGAAAAAAGAAGATAAAATGGGCATGCGTGCTTCAGAAACCGCTGAACTCATCTTTGTGAATTGCCGTGTACATAAGGACAACATCCTTGGACAAGTCGGTGAAGGATTTATTCAATCCATGAAAGTTTTGGATGGAGGAAGGATTTCGATTGGCGCACTTTCCCTGGGTATTGCAAAAGGAGCTTATGAAGCAGCTTTAAAATATGCAAAAGAAAGAGAACAGTTTGGTCAGGCAATTGGCAAATTTCAGGCAATTGGTTTCAAGCTTGCCGATATGGCCACAGAAATTGAAGCTTCTGAATTGTTATTGCACAAAGCGGCTCATGATAAGATCCTGGGTAAAAAAATGACCAAGATTGGTGCCATGGCCAAAATGTATGCCTCAGAAGTATGTGTAAAAGTTGCCAATGAAGCCTTGCAAATTCATGGTGGCTACGGCTATACCAAGGATTTTCCGGTAGAGAAATTTTACCGTGACGCGAAGCTTTGTACCATAGGCGAAGGTACTACTGAAATTCAGAAATTGGTTATTTCCAGAAGTATTTTAAGTTAGGATTTTTTTAATCCGATGGCCTCCGCTTTTTTGATCATAAAGTTATAAGCCTCGTCATAGTCATTAGTGATCTCACCTTCAAGAATAGCTTCCTTGATGGCATCTTTGATGATCCCAATTTCCCGGCATGGCTCTAAATTAAAGGTTTCCATAATCAGTTCTCCTGAAATAGGCGGCTGAAAATTTCTTACATGGTCCCTCTCCTCTACCTCTTTGATCTTTTGCCTGACCAAAGTAAAATTATTAAGGTATTGTTTTTCCTTTACCTTGTTCTTGGTCGTAATATCAGCTTCGCAATGCGTCATCAGATCATCAAGATCATCGCCTGCATCAAAGATCAATCTTCTTACGGCAGAGTCGGTTACGTTCTCAGCCAGTATAACCGGCCTTGAACTCATCATGACAATCTTTTGAACATATTTCATTTTCTCATTCAAGGGCATTTTCAACCTTTTAAAGATCTTTTTAACCATTTTTGATCCTATGAATTCATGCCCGTGAAACGTCCAGCCAATGTTTTTGTCAAATTTTTTGGTCGGCGCCTTGCCAATGTCATGCAACAAGGCTGCCCATCTTAACCAAAGCTTGTCTGTTTTTTCCGAAATATTATCAACCACCTGTAAGGTATGGTAAAAATTATCCTTGTGTTTTTGCCCCTTGATCTGCTCTACCCCTTGCAAGTCGGCTAATTCCGGAAGTATAAAAGGCAATAAACCTGTTTGAAACAAAAGTTTAAGGCCAACTGACGGTTTCTTGCTCAACATGATCTTATGCAATTCATCGACTATCCTTTCCTTACTGACTATTTGAAGTCTTTTGGCATTTCTGCTAATAGATTCGAGAGATTTGGCTTCTATTTCAAATCCTAACTGGCTTGAAAAACGAATGGCCCTCATCATTCTCAATGGGTCGTCGCTAAATGTAATATCGGGGTCCAGCGGGGTTCTGATCACCTTGTTCTTAAGATCCCCTATCCCATCAAAAGGGTCGAGTAAGGCACCATAATCGGCAGTATTTAAACTAATTGCCATTGCATTTATGGTAAAATCCCTGCGATTCTGGTCATCCTGAAGTGACCCTCTGTCAACCATGGGGTTCCTGCTATGCTCCACATAAGATTCCCTTCGAGCGCCGACAAACTCGATTTCAAGGTCCTTGAATTTAAGCATGGCTGTTCCATAGGTCTTAAACACCTGTACTTTAGGATTAAAAGGCAGTAATTCAGCTACTTTATTAGCCAGTTCAATACCACTTCCTACAGCGACTACATCAATGTCTTTTGGCTTTTCTCTTTCCAGTAAAAAATCGCGAACATAGCCACCAATTACATATGTTTCTACCTGCAAATTTTCTGCAGCCTGAGCAATATAATCGAAAGCAGGTAGTGAAATTGCTTTTTTAAAATCAGTATTCAATTGTAGCATGCTATTTTCTGAGGAACTCGATCTCACCGAGATCATTTAGTTTAATGATTTGGGAAGCCGTATTTTTCGATTCGGCTGCCGGCAAATTTACTATATAATCTACTTGTTTCAAAAGTAAAGGGTCAATTTCATCGAAACTTGATGCAGAAGGCGCCCCGCTAAAATTAGCCGAGGTAGAAACGATTGGCCCGCCAAATTCTCCAATTAGCGCCCTGCAAAAATCGTTTTGAACAATTCTAATAGCTACCGTATCGTCGGCGGCAACAACATTTGCTGCCAAACCTTTAGGATGGCTATAGATCACCGTTGTCGGTTTTGTGCTTGTTTTTAAAAATTCCTCAACCACTTTTGGGACAAAGCTGACATACTTTTTGAGCATATCCATTCCGTCCACCAGGATGATCAAACTCTTGCTTTCAGACCTGTTTTTGATCTTGTAAATCTTTTGAACAGCCTTTTGATTTGTGGCATCACAGCCTAACCCCCATATGGTGTCAGTGGGATAGATCAGTGTTTCTCCTGATGCTAAAGCTTTCAGGGACCGGTTGATTTCTTCTTTCATGAGATACTTGTGATTTCATTTTTTCCTGCCGGGATTTTTGGCAAAATAAAATAATCCGCTACTTTTTTGTTAAACGATTCCGGGAAGAAGTTTTTTCTGGCATCGGATGGATAAAAGGTTAATTCTCCAAAAAACACTTTTCCATTAACATTGTACAAATCCACACGAACAAAAGGCAATTTATCTGCTAATTCAGAAGCCAGTTCAACCATTATATCCAAATTTCCGGGCCTTTCTATGTCGCCTTTATAGGGCTTCATATCTTGACTGGTTACCGCTAATTTGTTCCAGTTCAGGTCAAAATGCGCAAGGCATTTATAACCTTCAGCATATTTATGGACTTGAATGAATTTTGCCTCACCGTTGAAACAAAATATTTTAAAATCCAGCAGTTCACCATGGTCATCTTCCAGGTATTTTTCAATAATAATCCTGGGTTTTACATTTATATAAGCCCATTCCTGTCCTGATCTGTAATAAAGGTTCTTCCGCTTCCATCGATGTATCTTGAATTTCAGCTTCCTCTTGTTCAATTTATGCTTATCCCTGACTATCATGTGCATATTAGAACCATGCGTGCCCTTCACGACAAAACTTTCAGGCAAGGCCTCAAAATCAATCTCATCAAAATCATCACAAACCTGGTATAGCTCATTCAAATGAGAAGGCCCTATTTTTTCTGCAACATAGCCCCTTACTTCAAATTTATCGACCAGCTGATGCAATATTGGGGGATGAAAATACACCTTCATCCACTGTATTTTTTCAACATATTTTGAGGGGTTTTTAAGATCAAGCTTTTCATTATGATAATATTCATAGTATATCTTGGCATAAAACTCCTGTGGGAGATGCCTGTTTTTTTTGATTAAACCGTAAAGAATTTTCTTTATAAAATTCATAGTGGTAACTTTGCTGCTAAAATAAAGAAAGTATAGCTCCATAATCAAGAAAAATGGAAAATTTGAGTATTACGGTTATCATAAGTACGTACAATAAAATAGATTGGTTAGAGAAAGTGCTGTGGGGTTATGCCCTGCAAACCTATAAGAACCTGGAAGTCATGATCGCTGATGACGGATCTGACGATAAAACAGAAGCGCTCATTAACGATTTTAGAAAAACCTTTCCATTTCCTCTTCGGCATATCTGGCATGAAGACAGGGGGTATATGCGACAAACGATTTTGAATGAGGCTATCCTTGCTGCCAAAGGTGACTATATCATAATGACAGATGGAGATTGCATTCCCAAAAACGATTTTGTAGAAGTTCATGCATCATTGGCTAAAAAAGGCCATTTTTTATCAGGAGGTTATTGCAAGCTCTCCTTGAATTTGAGCAAACAGATTTCTAGGAAAGATGTTCAAGACGGTACCTGTTTTGACTTTAAATGGCTGAAAGACAAAGAAAAACTGGGCTTATCAAACACGCTTAAACTGGCCAGTGGCGAAAAGATGGCTAAGATACTTGATAAATATACGCCTACGAATGCCACTTTTAACAATTGTAATTCTTCAGGCTGGAAGTCTGATTTTGTGCTTATCAACGGATATGATGAAAGGATGCAATATGGAGGTCCTGACAGGGATTTTGGCGAAAGGCTTGAAAATGCAGGAGTTTCCGGAATCCAAATAAGACATAGAGCCATTACGCTCCATTTGGATCACCCAAGAGGCTATAAAAATCAGGAGTCTATCGATAAGAATTTGGCTATCAGGGCCTTTAATAAAAAAAACAAGGTGATAGAAACTGATTTTGGCATCAGGCAACATAAAGGGGCGGTGCGTCATATAGAAAAATAAAACAGCATCCTGTAAAATCTCCTGGCTTAGGGAAGGAAGTAAAATCCGTTAGTTTTTTTGGTAAAAAAACTGAAAGAACCATTATGAACAAACAAGTATCTGTCATCATTAGTACTTTTAATGCCGTCGATTGGTTGGAGAAGACGCTTTGGGGCTATCAAAATCAATTATTCAAGGATTTTGAAATGATCATTGCCGATGATGGATCAGGACAGGAAACCAAAGATTTGATAGATCGCATGGCCAAGGAAGTATTTTATCCGATCACTCATGTATGGCAGGAAAATGACGGGTTTCAAAAATCAAAAATTTTGAACAAGGCTATTTTAGCCTGTAATGCAGAATATATTGTCATGAGTGACGGCGACTGCATTCCAAGAAAAGATTTTCTTCAGGTTCATGAGGACAATAAAGAACTGGGCCATTTTATTTCAGGGGGATATTTTAAGCTCCCAATGAACATTTCCAAAGCCATCACCAAAGAAGATATACATTCACAAAAATGTTTCGACCTCGGATGGCTCAAAGAGCATGGTTTAAAAAATTCATTTAAAAATATTAAATTGAGTTCTCAGGGTGTAAAAGAGCATATGCTGAACAGGTTTACAACTACGAAAGCAACATGGAACGGTCATAATTCTTCCGGCTGGATAAAAGATATTTTAAAAGTGAATGGTTTAAATGAAAGTATGCAATACGGAGGCCAGGACAGGGAACTTGGAGAGCGGCTGATGAATTTTGGCATAAAAGGTAAACAATTGAGGTATAGTGCTATTTGTGTTCACCTCGATCATAAAAGAGGATATAAAACCAAAGAATCCATTGACAAAAACCTGGAGATCCGTTCAAATGTCAAAAAGAATAAAATAACCTTTACTCCTTTGGGGATTGTAAAAGACTAACGGGAAATGAGAACCTATACGGCCACATCATACTCCCGAAGTGCATCATTCAAGGAAGTCTTTTTATTGGTAGATTCTTTTCTCTTACCGATGATCAAAGCACAAGGCACTTGATAGTCTCCTGCTTTAAATGACTTGGTATAACTTCCAGGAATCACTACTGATCTTGCAGGTACCCTGCCTTTCATTTCAACAGGCTTATCGCCGGTGACATCAATAATTTTGGTGCTCATGGTCAGCACAACATTGGCTCCTAAAACAGCTTCTTTTTCTACCCTGACGCCCTCAACTACAATACAACGAGATCCAACAAAAACGCCATCTTCGATAATCACGGGAGCTGCCTGCAAGGGCTCCAGCACACCACCGATACCAACACCTCCGCTTAAATGAACATTCTTTCCAATCTGGGCGCAACTTCCAACAGTGGCCCAGGTATCTACCATTGTGCCTTGGTCAACATAGGCGCCAATATTCACGTAGCTAGGCATCAAAATAGTTCCTTTTGAAATATAGGCCCCATGTCTGGCAACGGCATGAGGTACTACCCTGATCCCTTTTTCCTTATAGCCTCTCTTCAACGGAATTTTATCGTGATATTCAAAAATGCCTACTTCGAGTGTTTCCATTTTCTGGATAGGGAAATACAAAACAACCGCCTTTTTTATCCATTCATTCACCTGCCATCCATCATTTACGGGTTCTGCAACTCTGAGCTCTCCAACATCCAACAGATCAACAACCTTTCTAATGGCATCTTGTACCCTAGATTCGGTTAATTGCTCTCTATTGTCCCAGGCATTTTCAATTATTTGACGTAAATCTTTCATAAGGCTATATTAAGTCGCAAATATAAAAAAGCATGAAATAAAAAATCCATTTTTTTTATATTCTTTTAAATCAAAAAATAGGTAAATTTGCAAAAATTATAAGGAATGTCAAGAATTCTTGCCCTGGACTACGGTGAAAAAAGAATCGGAATTGCAGTAACTGATGAAATGAAGATCATCGCTTCCGGTTTAGCAACAGTTCCTACGGCTGATATTTTTGAATTTCTGCAAGAATATATCAAGAACGAAAAGGTGGAACTCTTTTTGGTAGGTGAACCTAAACAAATGAATAATACAGCTTCGGAAAGCGAAAAGTACATTAAGCCTTTTCTGAGTAAATTAGCCAAAATGTTTAGTGATATCCCCATCATAAGAGTTGATGAAAGGTTTACCTCAAAAATGGCCTTTCAAACCATGATCGATAGTGGATTGAAAAAAAAACAAAGGCAAAATAAGGCGCTGATCGATGAGATCAGTGCGACAATTATATTACAAAGTTATCTCTATAACCAATAAAAAGCAACCCATGATTTTACCCATTGTAGCTTATGGCGATCCTGTTTTAAGGAAAGTAGGAAAGAATATCACCAAGGATTACCCAAAGCTGGAAGAGCTCATTGACAACATGAGGGAGACCATGAAAAATGCAGAGGGCGTTGGCCTGGCTGCGCCCCAAATTGGAAAAGACATCAGGCTGTTTTTGATCGATGCTTCCCCGTTTGCAGAAAGCGATGAACTGGAAGAAGATGAGAAGGAATTTTTACAAGGATTCAACAGGATCTTTATCAATGCCCAGATCATAGAAGAGGAAGGTGAAGAATGGGTCTTTAATGAGGGTTGTTTGAGTATCCCGAATATCAATGAGGATGTTTTTAGAAATGAAACCATTCATATAGAATACCTCAACGAACATTTTGAAAAGAAAACAGAAACCCTGTCCGGGCTTGCCGCAAGGATTTTTCAACATGAATACGACCATATAGAAGGCATCTTGTTTACAGATAAATTATCAAGCCTTAAAAAAAGGTTGTTAAAAAAGAAATTAGAAAATATCTCAAAGGGGAATGTAGAAGTCGCTTACAGAATGAAGTTCCCTAAACTAAAAAAATAAAATACAATATGAAATTAGAAAAAGTAATCGCCATTACAGGCAAACCAGGACTCTATCAGATTATTTCTCAATCCAAATCAGGGGTCATTGTTGAATCTTTGTCAGACAAGAAACGGTTTCCCGTAAATTCACTGCATAATGTGAGTACCTTAAATGATATTGCCATTTATACCTATGAAACTGAAGTGCCTTTAAAAGCTGTATTCCTAAACATTTTTGAAAGAGAGGACGGTAAAGAAACCATTGACCCAAAATCATCCAAAAATGATTTGTTAGCCTACTTTGGCGAAGTGCTTCCCGGTTATGACGAAGAAAGGGTTTATGCTTCAAATATTAAGAAAATACTGACCTGGTATAATGCCCTCATACAGGCTGAATTTGATTTTGCAACCATCAAAGCTGAATTGGAAGAAGAGCCTTCAGAAGAATAAGATCTTATTAAATATTTTTTATGACCAAACGAGAATCGCAGCTTCAGGCCTTCGGAGAGCTTTTAGACATCATGGATGAGCTAAGAGAAAAGTGCCCCTGGGACAAAAAGCAAACCATGAGTTCTCTGCGGCATCTTACCATTGAGGAAACGTATGAGCTTGGAGATGCCATTCTTGACAATGACCTGGGTGAAATTCGAAAGGAATTAGGTGACCTCCTGTTACATATTGTATTTTACGCCAAGATCGGGTCAGAATCAAATGACTTTGACATTGAGGACGTGATCAATGGAATTAATAAAAAACTGATCAGCCGGCATCCCCATGTTTTTGGGGATGTAGTGGCGGCTACTGATGAACAGGTTGCTAAAAACTGGGAGCAGCTAAAACTTAAGGAAGGTAAAAATTCTGTTTTAGAAGGAGTTCCTAAATCATTGCCCGCACTTGTCAAGGCAAGCAGAATTCAGGACAAAGCTGCCAGTGCCGGTTTTGACTGGGACCGTTCTGAACAAGTATTCGAAAAGGTACAGGAAGAAATAGAAGAACTGCACCAAGAGGTAAAACTTGAAGACCAAACAAGAATTGAAGCTGAATTTGGTGATGTCCTTTTTTCACTGATCAACTACGCCCGCTTTATCGATGTAGACCCTGAAAGTGCCCTTGAAAGAACCAATAAAAAATTCATCAAACGTTTTCAATACCTGGAAACAGAAGCAAAAAAAAATGGCGAGTCTCTTAAGGACATGACCCTTGCGCAGATGGATGTTTATTGGAATCAGTCCAAGGATCATTTTAAGTAAGTCTTTTTTACCACCCTGTTTCCTCCCATTTTCTAAAATCTTAAGGATAAAAAAGTTTATTGTAATATACCCTGATAAGGGTATGGCATATCTTTAGTTTAAGCTCTAACTTAGACACATCGAAATTGATCCATTATGGGTCTTTTTTTTTAATCACCCGAGAAAAATGGAACCTTTCAATGATCAACCATGCGTTTTTTTTAAAGAAATAGAAGCGCAACTTAGAAAAAGAGTAACGGGAAGTGGGCAAAAAAGCAACTTTGAAGAAATAGTGCCTATACATGGAATCAGCAAACATGCCGCTGCCACCCATAGAAAGAATACCCTTTCGAAATCAAACTGCTCCGGGACAGAACAATTAAAAATGCTTTGTAAGAAGACTGGTGTTTTTCAAGGATCGAATACTAACTTTTGAGAAATGAAAATAAAAACCGTTGACGAGTTTATTAAACACATTGCTGAACAGTATCCATCCTCTACACGAGTAAATAGTAGTTTTGAAGAGCTTAAAAAGACAAAGTTCAACAAGAATGAATGTTTATTTGTCTGGGATGCCAGGCTTGGCAGTATTTTGTTCGCCAAAGGTTTTGATAACCTGTTAGGTTTAAAGGATAGTGACATCACACTTAATGGATATACAGATCTGTTTCATAAAAAAGACAAAGAGCTTATACTTCGCATTGGCCAGACCGCCGTCCAATATTCATTAAATCATCCTAAATCAAATACAGAGCATTGCTTATATGTTTCCCACAGGATAAAGACAGCAAATGGCAATTTTATCAAAATACTA
>JBFFLO010000052.1:0-10982 GCA_041554895.1 Lutimonas sp.
CAAAGCAGTTTAATCAGGTTTAAATTGGTCCATTCATTAAAACCTCCAATATTATAGGTTTCTCCGATTTTACCTTTGTGAAAAATTTGATCAATGGCAGCGGCGTGGTCCTCAACAAAAAGCCAATCTCGCGTATAATTGCCATCCCCGTAGACCGGAAGCGGTTTCGATTGTTTGATATTATTGATAAACAATGGAATTAATTTTTCAGGAAACTGGTTGGCCCCATAATTATTCGAACAGTTGCTGATCATAAAAGGCATCCCATACGTATTTCCATAGGCCCTTACCAAATGATCCGAAGCGGCTTTTGAAGCGGCATACGGAGATTGGGGGTCATAAGAGGTGGTTTCTGTAAACAATCCTGTTTTCCCTAAAGATCCATAAACCTCATCAGTAGAAATATGATAAAATAATTTTCCCTCAAAAGATCCTGCATGAATTTCTCTAAAGGCATTGAGAAGATTAGCCGTACCCAAGACATTGGTTTCAATAAAGTCATTTGGATTGGTAATAGACCGGTCCACATGGCTCTCAGCCGCTAAATGTATGACTGCGTCAAACCGGAATTCTTGAAAAAGGCCCTTTATGAACTCGGCATCTTTAATGTTTCCCTTAATAAATTCATAATTGGTCTTTGTCTCCAAATCCTTAATATTTTCCAGATTACCAGCATAGGTCAGGGCATCAAGGTTGTATATGATATAGTCAGGATATTGTGTGACAAAAACACGGACAACATGCGAGCCAATAAAGCCGGCCCCTCCCGTGATTAAAATTTTCTTGTTAGAATTTTCCATATTATAGATAAAGTGAATAAATACATGTCTGTTTTATTCCTGTTTCAATTGCCATTGCCACGCAGATAAGAGGGCTTCTTCCAAACCGAGAATCGCTTTCCAGCCCAGTTCCTCGTTGGCCAATTTTGTATCGGCATAAGCAGCTGTAATATCACCTTCTCTTCGGGCAACAATTTTATAATTTATAGCTATCCCGTTTGCTTTTTTAAAGGCCTGGATAACCTCCAGTACTGAACTTCCCCTGCCCGTGCCTAAATTGAAATACTCCATTTTTGATTTGTTCTTCGCGCCCAGTAATCTTTCTAAAGCAACAATATGCGCCTTGGCCAGATCAACAACATGGATATAATCCCTTACTGCCGTTCCGTCAGGAGTGGGATAATCATCTCCAAAAACGGATAATTCCTCCCTGATTCCGGCAGCCGTTTGTGTTACAAAGGGAATCAGGTTTTGAGGAACCCCAATAGGTAATTCCCCAATATGCACGCTTTCATGCGCCCCAATTGGATTAAAATACCTCAACGCTATTGCATTTAGGTTTTCGACCTTTGTCACATCCTGAATAATTTCCTCCCCCATTTGTTTGGTGTTTCCATAAGGGGATTCCGCTTTTTTAACAGGGGCATTTTCTGTAATAGGCAACTCATCTGCCTGCCCATAAACAGTACACGAAGAACTGAAAATTAAATGAGGCACCTTGTTTTCAGTCATGCCTTTTAGCAAGTAAACAAGGGTTGAAATATTATTCTCATAATATTTCAAGGGTTGCTCAACACTTTCCCCTACGGCCTTAGAAGCGGCAAAATGGATAACACCATCAATTGAATGTTGTTTGAAAAAAGAAGCGACTTGTTCCTTCTCTTTTAAATCCATTTGCACAAACTCAGGTCGGATACCGGTTATGGCCGTAATTCCATCCAAAACCTCAATTCTGGTGTTGGAAAGATCATCAATGATCACTACGTCGAAACCTTTGTTCTGCAGTTCGACAACAGTATGAGATCCGATAAAGCCTAACCCTCCGGTAACGAGAATTTTATTTTTTTTCATAACAATTGAGTTCTTAATAAAATCTTAGGTTTCCTCTATTGCACAAATTCCATGATGGTCTTAATAATAAGATCTTGCTGTTCTTCCTCCAACTCTGTATGCATAGGCAATGAAATAACCGTGTCAACCAAATCATTGGTAACCTTAAACAGATCCTCCTTATAACGATCATCCAGATAAGCCTTTTGTTTATGCAAGGGGACCGGATAATAAACTGCGTTCGGGATCCCTTTGTCCATCAAATGCTGATGAAGCCCATCTCTTTTGCCGTTTGTTATTTTTAAAGTATACTGATGAAACACATGACAGTTACATGTATCACAGATCTCACCACATTTTTCAGTAACAGGAGTAACGATATGGGGATTACTTTTGAACCCATTATTATAATAACGAGCCGCCTTTCTTCTGGCTGCACAATAATCATTCAAATGAGGTAACTTTAATCTTAAAATCGCTGCCTGTATACTATCTAACCTTGAATTTACGCCTACAACGTCATGGTAGTACCTTTTGTACATCCCATGATTTACCATTCCCCTTATGATATGTGCCAGCTCATCATCATTCGTGAATATGGCACCGCCATCTCCGTAACATCCCAAATTCTTCGAAGGAAAAAATGAAGTTGTCCCAATGGTCCCAATAGTTCCGGCCTTTTTAGTTGATCCATCACTAAATGAATAATCAGCACCTATTGCCTGAGCCGTATCTTCTATCACGTACAAATTGTGCTTGTCAGCAATTTCTAAAATGGCTTCCATATTGGCACACTGGCCAAATAAGTGTACAGGTACTATGGCCTTGGTTTTTGGGGTAATAGCCTTCTCAAGTGCTTCCAGGTCAATATTAAACGAACTTGGATCTACATCCACCAAAACTGGTGTCAGCTTGAGCAAAGCGATGACCTCAACGGTGGCAGCAAAAGTGAAATCAGCTGTAATGACCTCATCGCCCTGTTCCAAACCCAGGCCCATCATGGCTATCTGCAAAGCATCTGTTCCATTAGCACAGGGAATGACGTGTTTAACATCCAGGTATTCTTCAAGCTCAGATTGGAATTTACTAACTTCAGGACCATTGATAAAAGCAGCAGAAGCGACTACCTCATTGATGGCCTTATCTATTTCCGGTTGTATTTTCTGGTATTGACTTTGTAGGTCAACCATTTGGATTTTCTTCATTTTAGTCAATTTTAATTCTTATTTCACTGTAAAGCATGACAAAAATACGAATATTTTGCGCGCTCTACCTCTAAATTTTTAAATTAGCCGACAAATGGAATACCTGTATAATTTTGCGATATCTCTTCTTGGAATCGTTGTTCGGTTACTCGCTGTTTTTAACCCAAAATTAGGCCTCTTTGTAAAGGGAAGAAAAGAAACTTTTACAAAATTGATAGCGACTATTGAGCCTAATGAAAAAACAATTTGGATGCATTGTGCCTCCTTGGGAGAATTTGAACAGGGAAGACCAATACTTGAGGCATTGCGAACGTCTAGACCTCATTATAAAATCATTCTTTCTTTTTATTCTCCTTCAGGATATGAGATCAGGAAAGATTATGAGGGAGCAGACGTTGTTGTCTATCTCCCAATAGACACCAAATCAAACGCAAGGAAATTTATAGAACTGGCACATCCAGAAATAGCCATTTTTGTCAAGTATGAATTTTGGCCGAATATACTTAGTGTTTTGAAAGAAAAATCTATCCGGACAATTCTTGTTTCCGGTGTATTTAGAGATGAGCAGATCTTTTTTAAACCCTATGGGAAATGGATGAAAAAGTCATTGCAGTCGTTTTCTCATTTTTTTGTTCAAAATAAAAATTCTGAAAACCTCTTAAAAAAAATTGGATTCGGCAATGTGACCATTAGCGGAGATAACAGATTTGACAGAGTTGCCAGCATACTCGATCAGAATAATTCACTCGATTTTCTTGAAGGTTTTGTGAAAGACCGCATCATTTTGGTCGCTGGCAGCACATGGCCAAGTGACGAATCTAAATTAGTAAAATTCATCAATGAGAATATGCATAAAAATCTTCGATATATCATTGCACCTCATAATATGAACCCTAAGGAGATCCTTAAACTAAAAAATGCTATCAACTCCCCGGTTTCATTATATTCAGAGGGTTCCATCGCAGATCAGGCCATGGTTTTTATAGCTGACACTATCGGGATTTTAACCAAGATCTACAGCTATGCTGACATCGCTTATGTTGGGGGAGGGTATGATAAGGAAGGAGTTCATAACGTCCTTGAACCAGCCGTTTTTGGCATACCCTTGGTTATCGGCCCCGTTTATGACAAATTTGAAGAAGCTAAAGAACTGGTGGAACTGAAAGGTTGTCTTGTAGCCGAAGATCAGGCTGAACTTAATGATCATTTAAATAAATTGATCCTGAATGAGCAATACAGGAGTGAGTTGGGGAAAATTACCAAAACCTACATCAAAAATCACCTGGGCGCGACTAAAATTATTTTGAATTATATTGAGGATCAACTTGAAGATATTTCATAAATTGTAGCCTAAATAATTGGAAAAATGATCAGAGAAAAACTCGAGGAATATTACAACGTCGTTTTTGAAAATGAATTGCTTGATGAAATTGCCAAAGTAGGTACTTATAAGAAAGTTAAGGAAAATGAATTGCTGCTTGATATTGGAGACACCTTTCATCATATCCCCCTTATCCTCACAGGGGCGATTAAAATAAGTCGGGAAACAAAAAATGGAGACGAAATAGTACTCTACTTTTTGGAGAGAGGAGATACATGTACCATAACATTTGGCAGTGGCATACAAAGCCATAAAAGCAAGGTTAGGGGTATTGCAGAAAAAGATTCTGAACTTATCTTTATCCCTGTAGAAAAATTAGAGGAATGGATGATGAAATATGCTTCCTGGAGAAGCTTTGTCATTGACAGCTATGATATTCGGCTTAACGAAATGCTGGAGGCCATTGACACCTTGGCCTTTTTAAAAATGGATGAGCGATTGTTCAAATACCTTGTAGACAAGGTACAGATCATGAGAAGTACTGAACTCCATACTACCCATCAGGAAATTGCCGTGGATTTGAACACTTCCCGTGTGGTTGTTTCTCGTCTATTGAAACAGCTTGAAAATGAAGGAAGGATCAAATTATATAGAAACAAGATCGAGGTAATTGATTTTTGATATGTAACAAAAGTTACCTGGTTCGGTCTTGAATAATTTATTTTTACTAATTAAGCTGTAACAATATGGATTTTATTTTACAACCATGGCCTTGGTATGTAGCAGGACCCCTCATCGCATTATGTATGTTTCTGATGTTTTTCTTTGGAAAGAAATTCGGAGTGTCCTCTAACTTAGAGACTGTTTGTGCCATGGGTGGTGCGGGAAAATTTGTTGATTTTTTCAAATTTGATTGGAAGAAAAACAAATGGAATCTGGTTTTTGTGATAGGCCTGATCGTAGGAGGGTTTATTTCTGATCAATGGCTAACCCCGGACGATACAGTCGCGATCAATGCTAAGACGGTAAAAGATTTAGCTGAAATTGGCATTCAAAATGCAGGTTCAAGTTACTTACCTGACGAGATTTTTAGTATAGAAGCCATGCTTTCGGTCAAAGGGTTTTTGATTTTGCTAATCGCTGGTTTATTAGTTGGTTTTGGCTCCAGATATGCTGGAGGATGTACTTCGGGTCATGGAATTGTTGGTTTAAGCAGTTTATCGGTAGAATCTTTTATCGCGGTAAGTGGCTTTTTTATTGGAGGTTTGATCATGACCTGGCTTATTTTACCTTATATATTTTAAACAATAGAGAAAATGAAATACATCAAGTATTTACTGGTTGGCATTTTATTCGGAATTACGTTAAGTAAGGCTGAAGTGATCTCCTGGTACAGGATTTACGAAATGTTCAAATTACAGTCATTTCATATGTATGGCGTTATCGGGTCTGCGGTTGCAATAGGTATTGTAATCATGTATTTGTTCAAAAATGAAACTCTTAAAAACCTGTACAGACAGCCTATTATAGTAGAACCGAAGAAGAAAGGCATACCCAGGAATTTGATCGGAGGGATTATATTTGGACTTGGGTGGGCTCTTGGAGGATCATGTCCAGGGCCTATGTATATACTCCTTGGAAAAGGCGTGGTTTCGATCCTTGTTGTTCTTTTTGGCGCACATCTTGGTGCCTTTCTTTATCATGCAGTAAAACATAAACTTCCACATTGATAAAATCATCAAACACACAAAATCGGCCAAAGTAAACGTTTAGTTTGGCCGATTTCGTATTTTTAGCATCCAATTTGTCATAAATATCCATGAATCAATTAATCGATACATACGGGCGTCAAATTACCTACCTGCGCTTAGCAGTAACAGACAGGTGTAACCTGCGCTGCCAGTATTGCATGCCTGCACATGGAATTGATATCGTTAAAAGGCAAGAATTGCTTACTTATAAAGAAATGTACAGAATTACAAGGGTTTTAAGTGAGTTGGGTGTGGATAAAGTAAGACTTACTGGTGGAGAACCTTTTGTTAGGAAGGATTTTGTGAATTTTCTGGAGTCCCTGTCATTTAACAAGAATCTGAAGGAAATTAATATTACCACTAATGGTGCATTGATCTCTAAACATATAGATGGTCTTGAAAAAATGAAGATCAACGCCGTTAACCTGAGTATTGACAGCCTTAACAGAGAGAAGTTTTTTGAAATCACAAGAAGAGATGTATTCCCGCAAGTCATGCAAACCTATCATGATCTTTTGAAAAGTAACCTTAAACTAAAGCTTAATGTTGTGATTCAATCAGGCGTCAATACAAATGAAATCATCGATTTTATTGAATTGACCAAAGAGGATCATGTCTCTGTCAGGTTTATAGAAGAAATGCCGTTTAACGGTAAGGGAATCCGAGACGTTAAAGAAGTATGGAATTACAATAAAATCATACAAACGATACGTTCGCATTATGAAGATATAGAAAATATGGCCTCACATAAATCTTCCACTTCAAAAAATTTTAAGATCAGAAACTATAAAGGATCCTTTGGGATCATTCCTGCGTTTACCAGAACAATTTGCACAGATTGCAACCGGATCCGAATCACGGCAACAGGTTTATTTAAGAATTGCCTATTCGATGACGGTGTATTCAATATAAAAGAATTTATCAGGAATGGTGCCAGCGACGAAGAATTAAAACAATTATTTATATCTACGGTTCACAAAAAACCAAAAAACGGTTTTATTGCTGAAGCCAACAGAGGAAACAATTCAGTTTCTGAAAGTATGTCTACCATAGGTGGCTAATGAGTATATGGAGAAAAAGGATACACTAATAAATGTTGACGATGCTTTAGGCATTGTGTTGGGCAGTACTGAATCATTTGGCCTGGAAGAAATAGACTTCAAGGAATCCCTTGGAAGGGTATTAAGAGAAAATATAAGTTCTGACAGGGAAATGCCCCCATTCAATCGCGTAAGCATGGATGGTATTGCCATAAAAACTGCAATTTTTGAATCTGGAAGGAGGACTTTTAAAATTGAAAATATACAGGCTGCAGGAAGCGAACAGCTGGTTCTTAAAAGTGATGATCATTGTATAGAAGCCATGACCGGTGCTATGTTGCCTGTAGGTACGGATGCCATTATCCCATATGAATTGATCAGTATTGAAGAAGGTGTAGCCCATGTCCATTTAGATGAGATACACTACTTTCAAAATATACATAAGAAAGGATTAGACCGCAAAAAAAATGACCTGTTGATCCCTGAAAACACAAAAATTTCTTCAGCAGAAATCGGAGTTTTGGCTACAGTCGGAAAGTCAAGGGTTCTTGTAGCTGCCTTGCCTAAAGTGGCTATTGTCTCAACCGGGGATGAGCTTATTGAAGTTGATCAAATTCCCGCGGCATATCAAATTAGAAAAAGCAATGTCCATACCTTGTATTCGCTTTTAAAAAGATATGAGATCAAAGCTGATTTGTTTCATATTAGCGACAGTAAACAAGAACTTAGAAAAAAAATTGACTCACTTTTAGAAAAATATGACGTCCTTATGTTCAGTGGTGCTGTGAGTAAAGGTAAGTTTGATTTTTTACCTGAAATACTAAATGAATTGGGAGTGGTCAAACATTTTCACAAGGTTCGTCAAAGGCCCGGAAAGCCTTTCTGGTTTGGTAAAAAAGACCAAACAACTATTTTTGCCTATCCTGGAAACCCGGTGTCAACATTTGTTAGCTGCCTTAAATATTTTGTGCCATGGCTGCAAAAGAGCCTAAAGCTGGGTTTTAACAATCCAAGCTTTGCAGTTTTAGGGGAAGATTTTCTGTTTAAACCTGAATTAACCTATTTTTTACAAGTTAAGATCCTTAATAAGGAAGGAAAGCTAATCGCTTTTCCAGATGCGGGCAATGGTTCAGGAGATTTGGCAAATTTAACCAAAAATGACGGCTTTTTGGAGTTGCCATATAACAGAAATGAGTTTAAAAAAGGAGACGTTTTTCCACTAATTCAATACAGATATTAAACACTTTGCTTTGAATAAATTTTCACATATTGATAAAGATAACAAACCAAAAATGGTCAATGTTATCGATAAAAGGATCACCAAAAGAAGGGCTGTTGCCAGGGCCAACATGTTTCTTGGCAAAGAGATTGTTGATTTGTTGAACGGCAATGAAATTCACACTAAAAAAGGTCCTGTTTTTCAAACTGCTGTTATAGCTGCAGTACAAGCCGTCAAAAAAACTGCTGATCTGATTCCTATGTGCCACCCCCTGCCACTCGATGGAATTGACATTGATATTAAATTTTTGAACGAAGAAGCCATTCAAATTCTATGCACTGTAGAGATGGAAGGGAAAACAGGGGTTGAAATGGAGGCCTTAACAGGAGCGAGCGTTGCTGCTTTGACAATTTACGATATGTGTAAGGCCATTTCACAGAAAATGATTATTCAAGACATTATGGTTCTCAAAAAAACAGGAGGAAAAAGTGACATAAATAATGAATCCGAATAAAAAAATAACCAGCAAAGTAGACTTTACCGGTTATGAAAAGAATTATGAAGGTTATTCTTTTAAAACTCTAAATAATTTGACTTTTATTATAATTGAACTATAACCTTTGTGTCTAAAGTGACTTCTACTATAAAGTCCATGCCAATTTCATTACATAAGGCACTTCCTGAATAAACAACATTAACCGTCTGATTTGATTTGAGTGCTTGACAAATTCTATTAATTTCCTCATACGCTGTAACTTCATAGATAATCTCGTTATCTGCAGACGATTTAACTTTAAGCGAATTCTCTAAGCAAACTTTGTTGGCAACAGAAAAAGATCCCTTAACTTCTCCAAGAGGATCTCCTTTGAAATTTATTATTTTATAGGTTAACTTGTTGATCTGCACTTCTTTGATTTTAGTAGAATAATACTTGACCTGATCATCATTTATGGTCAATGTATTTTTAAACATAAATGACATCCAGTCGCCATTTGTTCCATTCAGTTGAATGGGTATAGTTTCAACATGTTTTACATCATATTGATATTTGGGACCTGTACCTTCTAGATCTCCTTCTTCACAGGATAAAAAAGTAAAAAGAAGACAGCCCATAAATAGTATGAATAATTTCATTTTCATAATTATGCTTTTAAAGATTTTTATGGATTAAATATTATACATTGATCCAATAATGTATATTCTTATACAGATTGTTAGATCAATTTTATTATCAGAAGTCTGGTTGACTCAACGCATATCAAGCCAACCCAAAATAAGATAGGGTAAAAAAAACAAAGATTTTAAGTGAAGAATTCATATCGAGGGAATATGTTTTGACTTCTTTGTTCAATTATGAAAATTACAAAATAAATTGAACTTTCAAGCGATTATCGACATCAAATCGCAAAGATCATACAAGAAATTCTTAAAATGATCTTTATTAAGTATTTTAGCTCCTAAATATTATCTCTCATAACCCGATTTTTGATTTGATTCATGAAAAAACATGTAAAACATGCACAGCTTTGCAGACGAAATTACGGACAAACAGCAACTTTGGAACTTGCAGTTCTTGGAACTAAATGCTCGATCATTAAGGAACTTGTTAAAGAGGTCTCGGTAAAGATCAACAACAGTTATAAGCTGGCATACGCAGATGCCTCTCATGATAAGGAAACTTTCGCGCCTTTATTCGACGAGTATACATTTCATGATTCTGGAGATTTAAAGAGTCATAGCGCTTATAAGATGAATCCTTATACCGATAAATCTTTGTTCGCTTCTTATGACCTTGTGTTTATCAATGGAAATCATTATCCCGGAGATAGACAAATCCTCATTCTGGATGAAGAAAAAGAAGCTTCAGTTTTAAAAAGAATTGATCAACTAGACAACATTGCCTTTTTGATCAATATAAATCACCGTTCGAAAATCTTTGATTTTTTAAAGACCAAACATCCTTATATAGAAAAATTAAAGGTGTACTCTATTCAAGATCTGGAGCATATCAGTGCCCATATACTGGAATTGATTGAGGCCAGCGCTGCCCCTCTTTGCGGGCTGGTTCTAGCCGGAGGAGCCAGTGTCAGAATGGGAACCGATAAAGGCTTGTTGGATTATTTTGGAAAGTCCCAGAGAATATATTCAATGGAGATGCTGGAAAAATTAAACTTAAAGGCCTTTTTGTCGGTTAGGAAAGAACAAAGAATTGACCATAATAATATCATAGAAGATAAATTTTTAGGACTTGGGCCTTTTGGCGCAATTTGCTCCGCTTTTCAATATGATCCCAATAAGGCCTGGCTGGTACTTGCAACTGACTTACCCTATGCAGATGAAAAACTGATCAGGCTCTTGATGAAGGAAAGGGACTCCAGCAAAGTAGCAACTGCCCTAAAGGGGAAAAACAAGAAATTTCCGGAACCGCTGATTGCCATATGGGAGCCCAGAGCCTACCCTATTATGTTACAATTTTTGGCACAGGGAATCTCATGCCCGAGAAAGGTATTGATCAATTCGGATGTAAAACTTGTGGAGGTAGATGACGACTTTATTACAAACGTAAATACCCCGGAAGAATTCACCGCGGTAAAAAAAGAATTAGGTAAATAAGCCA
>JBFFLO010000053.1:0-10907 GCA_041554895.1 Lutimonas sp.
TCCTCCAACGGCCCAACCAGGAACAACAGCAATAACTGCTTTAGGCATAAAGCGGATCAATCTTTGCACTTCAAGGATATTCAGACGGTGGTAACCATCATTACCAACATATCCCTGATGCCCCCTGGCCTTTTGGTCTCCTCCGCTGCAAAACGAATATATCCCGTCCTTACTTGAAGGTCCTTCAGCAGACAGCAACACGACGCCAATCGTTACATCCTCTTGAGCATCATAAAAAGCCTCATATAATTCTTTGGTGGTTTGTGGCCTGAATGCATTTCTTACATCCGGCCTGTTAAAGGCAATTCGCGCGACCCCCTCGCACTTTTTATAGGTGATATCTTCAAATTCTTTAACTATTTTCCAATTGGGTGGATTCATTTGATAAGTTTTACAGTTTGCACAAAATAATTATCCTTATTCAACGTTGGTTAAGTAATTAGTTGGAGCGAAATTAACAAAAGTTTAGAGATAAAACTTCTTGTTAATCGTTTTTGTCATGCTAACAAATAACAATTTAAAGTCTTTCACATGAAAAAAATAGTTGTATTCCTGTTCTTATTTTCCTTTTTATCACAGGCTCAGGACAATGTTATCTTTAAAAAATTCAACTCGTTTAATTTGAATGAGGAAAGAGTTTTAAAGATCTATGTTCCTGAATCCTTTAAAGAAAATAACGAAAACACATATCCGGTAGCAGTCATTTTAGACGGTGAATTCCTTTTTGATGTCTATCTCGCAAATTCAAAATTATTCGCTTCGAGAGATAAAGCACCTGAACAAATTGTAGTAGGTATTTTTCAAAATCAAAACCAAGAGCGCTACTCGGATTGTGATTATAGTGAAGATACAGGCCTTCCCAACGAGGAAAGTTCAAAATTTTATGGCTTTGTAAGAGACGAACTTTTACCTTATCTGGATGATAATTATCCTACCTCCCTGTTTAAAACGATCATGGGAAATACATTAACGGCCAATTTTGCCAACTATTTCTTTTTAGAAGCAACACCGGTGTTTAATGCTTATATCAGTATCAGCCCCAGTTTTGCTCCTGAAATGCACCAAAAACTGGAATCAAAAAGTCAAAGTTTGATTACCCCTTATTATTATTACCTAAGTGGTGGTGATTTTAATACGGAGGCAAGGACAACAGCGATCAACAGCGTACATAACTTATTGAAATTGTCGGAGAATCCGAATTTCAAATACCATTTCGATGATTTTTCAAACTCCAGCAAAACAGCTGCAATAGGGCAATCTATTGCCAGTGGTATCGGTTTTACATTTCGACAGTTTGCTGCAATTTCACAAGAGGAATTTGATGAGGAGATCGCTGATATGAGTCCAGGTGATGCCATCGAATTCCTGGAAAGAAAATATGTGGAAATCGAATATCTATACGGTTCCAACGTAAAAATCAGAGAAAGTGACATTTACAAGATAGAACCTATCATTATTGACAAAATGAATGGTGACTACCTGGAGGAATTTGGTAAAATGATCATGAGATTATATCCTGAATCACCTCTTGGCGATTTTTATATTGGCCTTTATTATGAAACCGGTTTTGAATACAAAAAGGCGCTTAAGCATTATAAGAATGGCTATGCGAAAATAGGTTCTGATAACCCAAATTCAGATGGTTACTATGCCAATATTGAAAGAGTCCTGGAGAAACAAAGGGCAGAAAGACTGGGTTACTCTGAAGGTCAGGAAATTCCTGATGAAGAAGAGCCTGAAGGCGGAGACCAGGGGCTTTAATTGAATAGGGCTTATTTCAAGGCTTTAAAATAAGCAGCAAGAACCCGATCATTCAGCTCCCGAGGCGTAAAGATTTCCAGGAGGGACGGTTTACCCGATGCCTTATAAAAACCCTTCAATTGATATGCCAACTCCTCGGCGTTTGCAGCTGCATGATAGTCAAACCCAAACATACTGCACAAGGCAGATGCATTCAAATTATGGGGCGTTTCAAAAAAATCCAGGGCATCAGACGACTTTGGACCCGGTATGAACCTGAATATACCTCCTCCACTATTATTGACCAGGATAATCCTGAAGTCATCAGGGATATAATTATTCCAAAGCGCATTACTGTCATATAAAAAACTGATATCTCCTGTAATCAATACGGTCTGTTCCTTTTGTACCATGGCTGCCCCCAAGGCTGTTGAAGTACTTCCATCTATACCACTGGCCCCTCGGTTACAAAATACTTTTATGCTGGGATCTATGTCAAAAAGTTGTGCGTAACGAATGATCGAACTATTGGATAACTGTAGGTTGGTTTTCTTTGGCAAACTACCTAAAACCAGGTCAAACACCCCTAAATCAGCATAAACGGTATCGTCAAGAAATGCTTTATGTTTGAGGTGTCTATATTCCTTTAATAACAGCCACTGATCCTGATAAGTACTATTTCGATTTTCAGTTAAAAAGAAAAACTGGCTGAAAAACAACTGGGCAGAAATTTCAAAATGATGCGTCAAACCAAGATAGGTATCCATTGCGATATGTGCATCTACGTGCCAATGCTCTTTGGGTCGATATTTTCTTAAGAACTGTTTTATTTTTTTCGAGACAATCATGCCCCCGAAACTAAGCAGGATTTCAGGCCTAAACTGTTCAAAGTCTTCGTCCTCCCATGGAAATATAAGCTGATCGATTTTTTGAATAAAATTTTTATCAGCAACATTAGAGGTGGTTTCGGTCAATATGATCACAGAAGGATCCTTGATCAGGTGCTCCATTTGGGTCTGAAGCAATTCATCAGGAAAATTACTCCCAATGAGAACCATTTTTTTCTCGGACCGATTCCAAATGGAGGCAAACTTCTCCAACTCGCCTAGTGGAAGTGGTATTTCTTGTAACAAACTATCAACAGGCTTTGATTCCTTTTGAACTCGGATAGAACCGAAATCATATAAATGATCGACAGTTTCATAAAGAGGCTCGTCGAAGGGGATATTGATATGTACGGGGCCCATGCTTCCTGTGGCTATTCGAAATGCTTTGTCAATCTTATCCGCATTGTTTGACAGCAGGTGGGTAACATAGGCTTTATCAGAAATGCCGTCTTCTGATTCCAAATTTGTTTCAAAACTTATATGATTCGAAAATACACCAGCTTGCCTGATCGTTTGTCCATCACCAATATCTATAAGATTACTTGGCCTGTCGGCAGAAATGACTACCAATGGGATTTTACTATAATATGCCTCGGCTATGGCCGGGTAATAATTCAATAAGGCCGAGCCTGAGGTGCATAAAAGGGCGACAGGCTTCCTCGATTGCTGGGCCATGCCCAAAGCAAAAAAGGCAGCACAGCGCTCATCCACTATACTCAAAGCATTTATTCCGGGGTGGTTCACAAAACCAAGCGTCAAAGGGGCATTTCTGGAGCCCGGGGAAACAACAACCTGCTCGATACCATGATCTGTGCACGCCTGCAAGAGCAACTGAGCGAGTTTCTTTTTGGGATATTTAGGCATTTAAAGACTTAAAAATACCAAACAAAAATACGGGATTTTTTTGGGACTGTTGCGTGAATACATCAAGGTAATTTCAACCTTCAATTACTGACTTCATAATTAAACTCTTATGAACTGTTTCCTTCCATTCTGCCACTGGATCACTTTCCAGGGTAATACCGCCACCTACATAAATAATAGCCTCATGATTTTGTTCCCCACGTAATTGCATACACCTGAGGTTTACAAAAAGATTGGATTCATATTCCTTTGGATTAATCGCTTCAGAGGAGCTCTCATCAGTATCCCTGTGATTTAATTCCCCTAAAAAACCAGTATAAAAAGACCGGTCATATCCTTCTTCCTTTAAGATGAAATCGCGCACTTCCTTTCTTGGCAATCCACAAACTGCAGCAGTTGGATGCAACTTTTCTATAAGATCCTTTAAGTTGTTGCCCTTAGGTAAATAACCTTTGATGTCATTACATAAATGAAGCAGGTTTCCCGCCTTTCTGGTATAGGTTTTGCCAACTTCCAGCTTTATGGCATCAAGTGAGTCAACAATTTGCCCGGTTACCAATTGTTGTTCCCTGATTTCCTTTTCTCCCCATGGAACATGAACAGTGTCTATATATTTTTGGGTACCTGCCAGGGACATGGTCTGAAAATGGCTCCCCTTTGTTTTTAGCAAGGTTTCAGGACTCGCGCCTGCCCACATACCAATTTCAGGATGAAACCACACATAAACAAAAGCTGATTGATACTGCGACATCAACCTTTGAAAAACATCTGTGACCTTGAGTTCCTTAAGCCTCACGATTTCTGATCTTGAAAGAACAGTTTTAAGAAAATGCCCACTTTCGATTCCTTTGATCCCTTTTTTTACAAGCTTAAGGTGTTTCTCTTTTGGTCCGGTCAAGTGGCCTGGCTGAACCTGACCCTGTGATGCATTGACCCGGGATGACTCACTATAAATCACCTTACACCTGAATCTGTTTGTGTTTTTTTCAGCAAACAGCACCGCCTTTTTGCTTGCGTCAAAGGGGGCCATAATAAAGCCTGACCTGTTAAAATCATCACAATAATCTAAGCGATCATCCTTTTGAACGACAGCCTGGACAACCTTAGCCTCTGGCATTCTGTAAATGACAAAAGGTAAATTCAAATACTTTGCCTCATGAACCTTAACCAGTAGTTCTTCAAAACTCATTCTTCCTTAAACTTTTTATCAATTCTTTTTTTATGAGATCAAAATTAGTCCAAATAAGCGAATGATCTCCCTCCTCAATCGAAATTAAAGAAAACTTGGTTTTTCCCAGCAGCTGTTGCAGGTAAATGGAATTCTCAAAGGGAACGATAAAGTCTTCTTTTCCATGGATAGACAAGACTTTTGACTTACTTGTATTCCATCTGTTTTCATATTGGCCTAATTCAGTAAGGTGCCGAAATTTTTCTATACTTGCTCCTCTGAATACTTTTGGGATCAACGGACGTGTTAGCTCCCAACTATATAAATTCATGGCCCAAAACATGGGTTCAAGATCGCCCCTGACTGAAGCAGCCAATGCAATCTTTTTCTTATAATCCAAACCTGAAGCCATCACTATTGTTCCACCGTAGGAATAACCAACCAAAACAACCTGTGATACATCCATCCCTTTCAATAATTGATGAAGTAAATCTACCTCCTCTTGAAGGCTGCTCAAAACCTCCCCCGTTCCCTCGGGCCCGTAGCCTATTCTGTCATAACTAATGATATTCGCCATAGAATTCAAGTCTGTATCACTTAAATAGCGTCGAAAATCCATTGACGATCCCGGAGATCCATGCACAAAGAACAATACTGGAAGACCCGGGTTTATTTCCTTTTGCATGCCTATAAGGCGAACTTGTTTCTCCTTAAAAACCTGATAACTTATCACCGGCTGTATGGTATCGCCTGCAAATTTCTCAAGAATTTCATCATCAGATGAAGGGTTTGTAAAAGTATAGACCAAATAAAAAAGTATGGTGATCATGACCAAAAGGGTCCATCCAATTATTTGAAAGGTTTTCCTGATCAATCTATGGTTCATCCTGAAAAGTTTACCGCTTTTCCAGGATGATACAGGTGAGTTTACATACAGATACCAAGCGTTGTTTTTCATCTTCAATTTTGATCTCCCATAACACAATTGTCCTTCCTTTATGGAGGATTCTTGCGGTTGCCTTAACGATACCTTCCCTAACGCTTCTTACGTGATTGGCATTGATTTCCAAACCTCGGACTTCATGTTTTTCATGATCAAGGAAGTAATAAGATGCTGCACTTCCCACGCTTTCTGCCAAGGCTACCGTGGCACCTCCATGAAGAAGTCCCATAGGTTGTTGGACCCTTGAGTTTACGGGCATGGTAGCAACAAGGAAATCGTCTCCAATTTCTGTATAGGTTATATCAAGGGTTTCCATTAAAGTGTTCTTATTAATGGCATTCAGTTCTTCTAAGGCAGTTTTAGGGTTCATTATCGAAGGATAAATATTACATTTTTAACAAGGTAAAAGTAACACTTTTGGATTAAAGTATTATTTTTGCAAAAAATTAGAACAGGAGGTCATGGTGTATAAAATCAGGGTAATATTAAATACGGAGGAAGACGTGATCAGAGACATTGCGATTGACTCCAATTCAAATCTCGAAGATCTTCACAATGCCATTACAAATGCTTTTGGTTTTACAGGAGATCAAATGGCTTCTTTTTACAGATCTGATGAAACCTGGGTTCAGGGAGAAGAACATCCCTTGTTTGATATGGGAGAAGGTGCCGACAGAAAAGTACAAATGAGCGAAGTCCTGCTTGATGAAGTGTTACAAAAGGTTCATGATAAAATGCTTTATGTATATGATTTCTTTACGATGTGGTCCTTTTATGTCGAATTGATACAAACTAATTTTGACCATAATAATGTGGAACTTCCCAGCCTGCTGTTTTCATTAGGTTTGGTGCCAACTGCTCCTCCTGAGGTTCTTTTCGAAAGTGAAGATCTCTCTGTGGATGATTTTGATGAAGACGATTTTGATGAAGATGATTTTGATGAATTCAAGGATGATTTTGGCGATTTCAGCTATAATTAGAATTCATAAAAGGCTTGTTCAACACAAACCTTTTATTTGGCGTCTAACCTAATTGTGGCATACTAAGAATCATAAAAGATTCCTAAATCCCTATAATTCCCTCAACCATTTTCTTATCTCATTCTGAAACTCAGGATCAAAGCCATTCTTTGCGGCCGTATCCCAGTCTACGCATTTGTTTTCCACCTGATAAAATCCATGATTGCCCTTAGGCATGATTTTATAGCTAATGTTTTTTGGTATTTCATGATCAAACAGGGTATTTAAATGGTTGATATTAATTTGGGGGTCAACATTGATATCAAACTCCCCAAATAAGAATAAAGTTGGACAGGTTAGGCCTTTCAATTCCTCATCATTCGTATAATCATGGATCAAATACCAGTGTTTGGCACTGCCGATCAAACCTGAATTTTTCCCCAAATTGGCTGATTTCACTAAGGCCCTTTTTCTTTTTTCTATTTTTTTATCCAATTTCTCCCCTGAATATCCTTCACAAATGAATCTTGACCTGTCATTGTCATCCACCTGGGCCTGAACCCCGATCGTTGGGCCGGCCAAACACAGTACAAAGGCAATATCATCATGCTCAGATGCCACGATCTGGGCGATCCACCCGCCCTGACTATGACCTGAAATTCCTATTCGATCATGATCGATAAAATCCAATGATTTTAAATATGTCACGGCAGCATAAGCGTCTTTGGCCCTTCCTTCAAAACTATTGTGCCTCCAATTACCTGTTGAATTGCCTAAGCCCCTTTTATTGCAATACAGAACTGCATATCCCTGCTCGAGCAACACATCTTCAATATAGAACTTATGGGGTCCCCAGGCTTCTTTTTCATATCCGTCAAAAGCATGGGGCCCTGAGCCCTGCTGAAAAACCACTGCAGGCGTATGATCTTTCATATTCGGTCTAACCAGTATTCCTTCAATCGTCTCCTCTCCGCTTTTAAACATTACTTTGGAAGCTATTCTATCCTGAGCCTGTACAAAGTAAGTACCTAATAAGATCAATGCTATTGTCAAAGTCGCATTGACTTTAGTGTGCTTTGTTTTTTGAGGCAGCTTAAATTGAGTGAAATTTTGATAACTAAGTTTCTTCCACAAGTACTCGACCGGGCCTTGGGCGAATTTTCTTAACCAAAGCGTACTGATCAATGATTGCAACCCAAATAGGACCAGTGCAAGCATATATGTTTCCCCTTGCGTGATCTTGTCGAAAAGATGTAAGCCGGGAAGGCAGTGAAAGAAAATCAACAGGTAAAACACAGACTGCATCAAATAATTTGTGAGCGCAGTTTTACCAACCGGGTTAAAAAACCCAATCCATTTCTTCACCCTGTCGGATCGATAAAGTCGTAAAAAGATTGAAATATAGCTCATGCTTTGTAACAACATCCCTGCGACGATCACAAATGGGACCCAAAGCTGAGGAATATCCAATTCCAGGGCTCCGCTAAATATCAAATGTAAGACATAGCTGGAGGCCAGGCCTATTGTAAGTCCAAGCCCGATCAGCCAATTGGTAAGTGTTTTCAATTTCTCGGGAAGCCTGAAAAAATCGATCCTTCCCAATAACATACCAATAAGCATGTTTCCAAACGTAAAAGCTAAGGTCAAAGGCATATCATTTAAAAAATTCGTCCAGGGAGACGTGATCCAGTTGATTTCCAAATAGCGTAAAAAAGATTCAGTGAGGGGCTGCTCTGCTGCCAAAGCAAAATCATAACTGTATACTGACCATCCCAAAGAAGAATTTCCAATAAATATGATCCCGGTTATGAATACATTAAAGACCACTGCCATAATCAACAAGGCCTTATTGGATAATTTTCTGACAAGCAAAAGAAAAATACCTCCAAAAGCATAAGACATAATAATGTCTCCGTTCCAAAATAGAAAACTATGAATGACGCCAATAAGAAAAAGAAGTATCATTCTTTTTACGAAATAGGACTGAAAGTTGATATGCTTCTCCTCTGCTCTTGACATCTGGATGTAAAATCCAAATCCAAACAACATAGAGAAAATAGTGATAAACTTCTTGTCGATCAACAGGTGATATAAAAAAGTAAGGGCCGGATCGATTGCGGTTTGAATGGCTTCAGAATTGCCATAAGGAACATTGGCAAGTAATACTCCCAATAAGGCAAATCCCCGAAGGGCATCAACAACCTCGATTCTGTTTGTTTGATTTGTAGGTTTAAATTCCATGATAATAGATTTTGATGATTTATAACATTCTTATATACCATAGACTCAAAATTAATTTAGAATATCACTTTAGATAAGCACATGTTGTCTCCAAATCCGTTTTCAGGACAATACTCTTGTACAAAATTCAGCAATCAGGACATGAGTCATTCAGGAAGCCCTGAAATGTCCGGGGGAATAACCTGTTTTTTTCTTAAAAGCAGTATACATGGCCGAGCGCGATTTAAAACCAGCATCTTCTCCAATACCCTCGATGGAATAATTAATTTTAGCAGGGTCTTTTAACAATTCCAGCGCTTTCTCAACCCTGTAATTATTGACCCATTCATTAAAATTCAAGCCTATTTCCTGATTGATACAAGTTGACAGCAATCTCGGCGGAATGTTCATCTCCTTGGAAAGGTCGTAAATTGTAAGATCATGGTTCAGATAGTAGTTTTGCGACTTCATCGCATGTCGAAGTTCTATGCTCATGGCGTTAAAATCCCTGCTTTGATGATCGTTTTTATGCGCAGTTGTCTCTTCATCAGCTAAAACGAGCTCAGGAGCCCCTTCAAATAAATTTTTACGCTGAAAGGCGATAAAGCTGACGAAATAAATAAATACAATGATAAAAGCCCAGGTTAGCAAAACAAAAATTGACATTCCCGAACCTCCGAAGGCAATTCGGGTTAATTCAAGTCCCCACATGCAAGTTATAGGCACCAAAGCAAATATAAACTGCCATAACCATTTTATCTCCAGCATATCCAGATCAGAATACGCATTCTTTATTTGATTTTTATAATGTAAAACCTCTTTGATCGATATGACCAGGGACACGATCGTAAGAAAGAAAGCATAATATTGATTCGCCAAAAAAACATTGGAAATGGTATTCCAGGAAAAATAATCATGTATGGACTTACCATTGACCACAAAAAGAATAAAATTGGGAAGTGTCAGCAACATGACTGCAAAAACAAGAACATAATGGAATTTTAAGAATGCCTCATATTTTTTAACGGCCCCTAACTTTTCAAGAACATAATGCAGAAACAATACTGGAAAAAGCAATTTTACCTCGGGTAAGTCAAAGTATTGGCTTACACTATAGTTCCCGAGATAGTCGAAGGGCAACCACATTGTCAAAGCCTCCAAAACAAAGCATAGGAGAAAAAATCCCAGCAATTTATTGGCCTTACTCCTGTGCCTTTTAGAAAATATATAAAGCAGTCCCAGCAACAGGCCCTGAATAATGGCGGCCCACACAATGGTGTTGATAACAGACTCCATAACAAAACTTTAGTTTAAAACGATAGAAAGTACCTCAATACCCTGAGCTTATCTGATGATATAGGTATTGGCACTTTCATAATTTCGGACCACAAAATTAAATACCACCTGAATGATCTCTCCCATATTCTTACAATCCTTAAATTCTTTATCATGGGTATACTCTATAAGGTCCTTTTTTAAACGTTCTACGTTTTCGGGAATAGAAATTTGATCGTTTTTCATGCATTCCATCAACCTTCGGATTCTGTTTCCAGTGGCTTTCAGCCTTTTGGCCAAAGCTGATCGCTCTTCCTTTTTATATTGCTCAACCGATTCTTTACCCAGGTTTTCTTCCACCATCTTTACGAATTCAAAATTATCCTTAAAGAATTGAGGCCTGTATACTTTTAAGTTACCTTCAAAACTTTGTTGATCAAAATCCATGGCCCTGATGCGATACTGAACCTGGTCAAAATCATAGGTAGGCACGATCACATAATTATAGGCACGCATATCGCCCAATAACCGCAGGGTAGATCGCTCATTGAATTTAACAAACTCCTTCGATAACCTTTGCTTTTCAGTTTTTGATATATCTCCAAGGTTTTCTTCCATAAACATATCCCCGGGAATCCCCAAAACATGTTCTTCAATCAAAGTATCCTTATAAATCAAAAAATTGATACTGTTGGGAGACAATAAATGTTCAAACTCAAGGCCATAGACCCTGGAGGCATCAGCCTTTTTTACATAAATATAGGTATAGTTATCATTGAGGATGTTTCTTACCCTTACCCTGAAAGGTTTGGAATTGCCAAAGGTGCAATAATCAATTTGATCAACGATCA
>JBFFLO010000054.1:0-10881 GCA_041554895.1 Lutimonas sp.
ACTTTTTAATCGAACAATGTGTTTGATCCGGCAAAAATAATTTAATTTATAACAAGCGCATAAAAAAAGGAAACACAATTTGTGTTTCCTTTAATTTATAAAATGTTATGGTCAGATTACAGACCTAAGAAAGAGTCGTTTAGTTCCAGATTTGCAGAACCTACTAATTTACCCTCAACAAAAACTTCGATAGGGTAGATGCCAGATTCATATTTGTCTCCTTTTCTTTCAACAAGCATAACAACGTCAAGATCAGCATTCTCATAATTGACTATAGTCTGATCTGTATATTTGGCTTCATTTCCTTCTAACATCATAAAAGTTCCTTTTGCATTGATCACCTGTCCTGCAGGATTTTTCAGTACTATATAAGCTTCTTTGTCTCCGGGTTCAGCGATTTCGTTCTCAATTAATCTAAAGGCAACCTTAATGGCATCAGTTTTTTGAGCCTTATTGGTTTCAGTATACTTTCCGTTAGAACGCATTTTCATGGCAGTTACCTGAACATTTTCTACGTTGATGGCTCCACCAATTTCAACTTTTCTGGCTAGCTCCATATTTTGTGCTACCAATGTATCGTTGTAATTTGTTTGGATCGTCAGTTGGCTGTTGATACTATCTTTTTCTTCAGTCAGGATATTATTTGCCATCTTCAGTGAATCCACCTCATCCAATAACCTGGAATTTGTTTTCTCAAGGGTGGCTAACTGTCCTCGGTATCTTCTTAAAACACTAGAGTTAACCTTCTTGAGGTTCTGAACAGAGTCTTTTAAAACAGCAATTTTTTCTTTTTCCATGGTCAAAGAATCAGAAAGGCTAGTGTTTTGAGCAATAGCCACATCGTATTTTTCTTCCATGGCAGTCAGATTCCCGATGATCTGATCTTTTTCAGATTGTAAAAATTTAACGGCTTCCTTATGATCATTATTGTTGTAGAACGTATAGCCGATCAGTCCGAACAGCAACACTGTCAGCGCTATTATCAAAATTTTACTGTTTGAAGATTTAGAATTTTCTTCCATAATTATAGAATTAGGTTTACATTTTAGATTAATCTTAACTTATTAAACGTAATAAATCAGAAAAATTGTGTGCAAATTTAATTTTTTTTAAAGATTTATGATAATTTATTTGAGGAATTCAATTCATGTGTTGATAAATAAATATTTAATGTCCAATATCTTAACCGATCTATTTGATCTTTTCTTTCCTCAGGAGTGCTTAAACTGCCAAAAGGTGCTCGAAATAAAAGATACATATCTTTGTTTTTCATGCTTATCAGAATTGCCACTGACCCATTTTAGTTTTATGGAGGGAAATGAACTAGAAACCAGTTTTAAAGGAAGAATTCCCATCGAGGCAGCAACTTCCTTATTGTTTTTTGAAAAAAAAGGAATGGTTCAGAAATTGATGCATGAGTTAAAATATCATGACAAGCCGAAAATAGGCTCTTTTCTCGGTAAATGGCTGGGAAAGGAAATGTTGGCAAGTAAGCGGTTTGGATTGATCGATTTTGTAGTGCCTGTTCCCTTGCACCCTGTCAGGGAAAGGGAAAGAGGCTATAACCAGGTACATCTTTTTGCAAAATTCCTGGCCGAGGCTTTACAAGCTGAACTAAAGGAAAACTTGCTTGAAAAGATCAGGAACAGCCAAACACAGACCTTAAAAACCAGGCAAAAAAGGATCATAAGCAAGGAACAGGAATTTATTTTAACCGAAGCAGCTCTTATCAAGAACAAGCATATTCTTTTGGTTGATGATACCATTGCTTCAGGAGCGACCTTGCAGGCTTGTGCTGATCGTTTGCTATCTGTCCCGGGAGTGAGGTTAAGCCTTGCCAGTATGGCTTTTTCCGCTTAATTTTGCTAAAAAATAATCGAATAGGGAAAAATTAATTGTTAATTTGTATTTTATTTGAGGTATGAAATTGCATTATTTTTTTTTGGTATTATTTATTTTCACTGTTTTTAGTTGCGCCAGAAGAGGAAGACCTGAGGGAGGCCCCAAAGATTTTGACAAGCCTATTATGGTCAGGGCCGATCCCGAATTCAAAAGTTTGCATTTCAAAGAGGATCAAATAAAAATTTATTTTGACGAATATGTAAAGCTGAAAGATGTCAATTCACAGTTGATCATCTCTCCCCCGCTCAAGAATTCTCCCGTCATTTCTCCATTGGGATCCCCAAGTAAAAAAATTACGATCAAACTGGGCGACACTTTGCAGGAGAACACTACCTATACCTTTAATTTTGCTCAAAGTATTATTGACAACACCGAGGGAAATATCCTTGATAATTTTAAATATATTTTTTCGACCGGTGATTATATTGACTCTCTTAAAGTAAAAGGAGAGATCAAGGATGCTTTTGATCTCGAAATGATAGAGAACCCGACCATTATGCTGTATCCTGTAAATGAAACGTATAAGGATTCGTTGATTTATCACGAAAAACCGACTTATGTAGGGAGTACTATTGATAGTGTGAATTGGGAGATTACCAATATAAAGGCAGGGACTTACAGGTTAATCGCGTTGAATGATGCCAGTAAAAACTACTTATTCAATCCTAAGGAAGATCGTATCGGGTTTTATCCTGAGCTGATCAGCATTCCGGGAGATAGTGTATTTAACCTGACTTTGTTTAAAGAGGTGCTTCCCTTCAAGTTGGTTTCCAGGCCAAAAGATGTCTCCAAAGGCCATATCATCATTGGGTTTGAAGGTGATTCCAGGGAGGTGGATATTAAAGTGCTGTCGCCAACCACTCAAGATTTCAAATCATTTTACAGCAAAGACAGAAGAACGGATACCCTGAATTACTGGTTCAACAATTTTGAACTTGACAGTTTGCTCCTGGAAGTCAGAAAAGACCAATTTATCGATACAGTTAAGATAGGCATTAACGAAGATGAGATCGATTCACTTCGTTTGGAATTATCCAGCAGTGGTATGTTGCATTTAAGGGATACGCTTAAACTTGGTTCTACGGTGCCCATGATGAAAGTGGATACTGCCAAATTCCATATGATAGATAAAGACTCGGTGAAGGTTCCACTAAGACTTGCCGTATCAGAGAGCAGAGACAGGATCGATTTCCATTTTGATAAAGAACCGGTCCAAAGTTACAAGTTGTTCATTGAACCCGGGGCCATAGAGGATGTCTTAGGCATACAGAATGATACCATCAAGGCATCGATCAAAACAGGGAAGGTTTCTGATTATTGTTCTATTTTTCTAACACTGAGGAATCTTGAAAGGTTTCCCGTGATCATTGAGCTGATCAATGACAAAGGTGAAATTGTTGCGAGAACATTTGCCACGGAGCCAAAAGAATTTGAGTTTAAGAACTTAAGACCTTCGAGATTTATGATTCGGATTATTTATGATGACAATGGGAACCAAAAGTGGGATACGGGTAATTTTCTTCGGAATATCCAGCCAGAACAGGTTTATTATGTAAAATCGATCCTTGAAGCCAAGGCAAATTGGGAGGTTGAAGAAAACATCATGCTCAAGCCTTAAATTCATTGAATTTTTATCTTATTCTAAAATCACTAAAGTGATTTATATTTGTTTTTACTTCCATAGAAGTTAGTATCTTTGTTGTTTAGAATCATTTTAATTAAGAAAACCATGAGTTTTAAAAAACAAGATATTTATAAAGCACTTGAAAGCATTTCGGCTCCGGGGGAAGGGATGAATCTTATCGAAAGTAAGTCAGTTACCAATGTAGTTGTCTTCGGAAAAGAGATCCTTGTGGATGTTACTATAAAGAATCCTTCATTGCAGGCCAAGAAAAAGATTGAAGTCGAGATCATGAAAGTGATCCACGACCAGATTGATGAAAAAACAGATGTGAAGGTCAATGTGAAAGTTGATGCACCTGCCAAGCCTGCTCCTATTAGGGGCAATGAAATTCCGGGTGTTAAAAATATCATAGCAGTAGCCTCAGGAAAGGGTGGTGTTGGAAAATCGACTGTAACGGCAAACCTGGCGGTTACTTTGGCTAAAATGGGTTTTAGTGTGGGAATACTTGATGCGGATGTTTACGGCCCTTCAATGCCGATCATGTTCGATGTTGCCAAGGAAAGACCATTGTCTGTGAGCGTTGACGGTACATCGAAAATGCAACCTATAGAAAATTACGGGGTTAAAATTTTATCCCTGGGTTTTTTTACTGACCCGAACCAGGCTGTCATATGGAGAGGAGCAATGGCATCGAAGGCTTTGAATCAAATGATCTTTGATGCAAATTGGGGGGAACTGGATTTTCTTTTGGTCGACCTTCCTCCGGGAACAGGTGATATACACCTTTCAATGGTTCAGGCAGTGCCAATTACAGGGGCCGTTATTGTCAGTACGCCTCAAGCCATTGCTTTGGCAGATGCTAAAAGAGGTGTTGCCATGTTTCAACAGGAAAATATTATGGTGCCGGTATTAGGTATCATTGAAAACATGAGTTATTTCACCCCGGCTGAATTGCCTGATAATAAATATTATATTTTTGGCAAAGACGGAGCGAAGAACCTCGCGGAAGATCTGGAAACAACCTTATTGGGAGAGGTGCCTTTGGTACAGAGCATAAGGGAAGCAGGAGACGTTGGACATCCTGTAGCCTTGCAAGAGGACACGGCATTAGAATCAGCCTTTATTGATATAACCAAGAACATGTTGTCTCAATTGGTAAAACGAAATGAAGATCTGCCACCGACAGAGGTGGTAAGAATTACGACCATGTCAGGTTGTAGCACGAAATAAAATAATTTGAGGCGCTTTGAGGGCGCCCGTGAAAAAATATTTTTAGCATGGGGCAAAAAGAGCTATTGGAAAATATAGAAAAAGCACTGAACGAGATACGACCGTATCTGCTTACTGATGGCGGTGACATTTCTTTTATTTCTTTAGACAAGGATGTTGTGAATATTAAGTTTCACGGGGCGTGCATTGGCTGTAAAGTGAATCAAATGACCTTGACGAACGGGGTAGAGGCGACCATTAAAAAATATGCTCCCCAGATCAAAAAAGTAATCGAAGTAAAGTAGGTCCTGTAGTAAACAAGATTTCTATATCCTTAAAAAATATTCGTTATATTTGTTAACATCGAAAGGACAAATATAATATGACCTACTTTTTTGCGGAATTATTATCGCTTCTGAAATTTCTGATGAAGAGAAAGCCTGAATAAGCCCGGGGGTCTTCTTATACCTACTTCTTTCTAATACTAATATCAAAAATATATACATATGCCGAGATACCATAGCCTAGGCAGAATTCCTTCTAAACGGCATACTGTTTTTAAGGATGATCATGGAAACTTCCTATACGAAGAACTATTTGGAACCGTTGGTTTCGATGGAATGTCTTCTTTGTTGTATCATACACAAAGACCCACTCAGGTAAAAGAAATAGTAGCTTCTTATGATATCAGTCCAAAGATAGCGGTCGAGAAAAACATGAAGTCAATTAGCTTGAAAGGATTTCAGGTGGCCCCTGAGAAGGATTATCTCAAGAGCAGGGTTCCGGTTTTGGTCAATAATGATTGTCAGATAAGTCTGGCCTCACCGAATCAATCCCTTAGAGATTATTTCTACAAAAACACCGATGCTGATGAGGTGATATTCATCCATAAGGGCTCTGGAAAGCTCAGGACCATGCTGGGTAATATTGAATTTTCCTACGGAGATTATATAGTGGTCCCCAGGGGCATGATCTATCAAATTGATTTTGATTCAGAAGAAAACAGGTTATTTATTGTGGAGTCCAAGCACCCTGTTTATACGCCAAAAAGATACCGTAATTGGTTTGGCCAAATGCTTGAGCATGCTCCTTTTTGCGAAAGGGATATGCATCCCCCTTCAGAGTTGGAAACTTTTAATGAGCAGGGTGATTTTTTGATCAAGGTTAAAAAGCAGGATAGCATACATGAATATATTTATGCTGCTCATCCTTTTAGTGTAGTGGGCTGGGATGGATATAATTTTCCTTATAAATTTTCGATTCACGATTTTGAGCCCATAACAGGCAGGGTACATTTGCCTCCACCAATTCATCAAACTTTTGAATCTGCAGGTTTTGTGATCTGCTCATTTGTTCCGAGATTGTATGATTATCACCCTAAGTCAGTTCCAGCTCCTTACAATCACAGTAATATTGATTCTGATGAGGTCTTGTATTATGTAGACGGAGATTTTATGAGTCGAAACAATATTGAAAAGGGCCAGATTACTTTGCATCCTGCAGGAATTCCACATGGGCCGCATCCGGGAGCCATGGAAAGAAGTATTGGCAAGAAATCAACAGAAGAGCTTGCGGTGATGGTTGATACTTTTAAGCCGTTGATGGTCACGGAAGCAGCTATGCAGCTGGCTGATCATGATTATTATAAAAGTTGGTTAAATCATTAAAATTAAAGTGATGAGTGATATAAAAAATGTAGAATACGGGTTAGAAAAAATATTTAAAGGAGCCAAAGATTTTTTACCATTATTGGGAACGGATTATGTAGAGTTTTATGTGGGAAACGCCAAGCAGGCAGCTCATTTTTACAAATCAGCATTTGGTTTTCAATCTTTTGCTTATAAAGGGCTTGAAACAGGCAGCAGGGATGCTGTTTCATATGTGCTCAAACAAGATAAAATTAAAATAGTGTTAACCACGCCTTTGCATTCAAAATCGGAAATCAACGAGCATATCGTAAAACATGGTGATGGAGTAAAAGTTGTGGCGCTTTGGGTAGAAGACGCTAAAAAAGCATGGGAAGAAACTACTTCCCGCGGTGCAAAATCATACCTGGAACCTGTTACGGAAAAAGATAAAGATGGCGAGGTTGTAAGATCGGGTATTTATACTTATGGAGAAACGGTACACGTGTTTGTGGAACGAAAAAACTACAAAGGAACATTTTTACCAGGGTTTACTGAATGGAAATCAGCATACAACCCAGAACCTTGTGGTTTAAAATTTATTGACCATATGGTTGGTAATGTAGGTTGGGGTGAAATGAATACCTGGGTAAAATGGTATGAGGATGTTATGGGGTTTGAAAACTTCTTGTCATTTGATGATAAGCAGATCCATACAGAATATTCGGCCTTGATGAGCAAAGTGATGAGTAACGGCAATGGCAGAATCAAATTCCCCATTAACGAGCCGGCAGAAGGTAAAAAGAAATCACAAATTGAAGAATACCTTGATTTCTATGAAGGCTCAGGCGTGCAGCATATAGCCGTTGCTACCGATGACATCATTAGCACAGTTTCCAAGTTGAGGTCCCGGGGAATAGAGTTTTTAAGTACCCCTCCGGAAGAATATTATAACGCGGTTCCGGGCAGGTTGGAGGAATTTAGTCATAAGTTAAGAGAGAATATTGAAACTTTAAAAAAATTAGGCATCATGATTGATGCAGATGAAGAAGGTTATTTGTTGCAGATTTTCACAAAACCTGTAGAAGACAGACCAACTTTGTTTTTCGAAATCATACAAAGAATGGGAGCTAGAGGATTTGGAGCAGGTAACTTTAAAGCACTTTTTGAAAGTATTGAAAGAGAACAGGCCAAACGAGGAACTTTATAACATGTTTTATTGCCCGGTGTAAATGCCGCCACCAAAGCTCCTGATGGTTCAGTTCGCCATTATAGTCAAGGGGAAATCACACTTTCTCTAACAGATGCTACTGTGGCAAAACCAGGTACCAGCAGGTCTATGGAGCTTTTACAGGTATCATGATGCTTTTGCACCGACAAGAGTAAGTACCAACCGACTGTTGAAAAATATTTGAAAACCGTTATTATTGATAACGGTTTTTTTGTTTGTACCGACTCGTGTCTGAGCTCCTGAGTTCTTTGCACTTAATATCTCTATCAAAGTCAGGCACTGAGTAATTCCATTTATGTTTACTTTAATTATTTAGAACACTTATAGTAAACAGTTTTATCAATGCTTGTAAAGGTTTATGGAAGTGCCGTTTTTGGTGTAGATGCTACGACGATCACGGTAGAGGTAAATATAGACAAAGGTATCGCCTATCATTTGGTTGGTTTACCAGACAGCGCGATCAAAGAGAGCAGTTACCGAATTTCCGGTGCGCTTAAAAATTCAGGTTTTAAATTTCCAGGCAAAAAAATTACCATTAACATGGCTCCTGCCGATTTACGTAAAGAAGGCTCGGCCTATGATCTCCCTCTGGCATTGGGTATTATGGCAGCATCCGGTCAAATTCAACCTGAACGGCTCAAAGATTACCTGTTCATGGGAGAATTGTCATTGGATGGCAGTCTAAATCCTATAAAAGGTGCCCTGCCGATTGCTATCCAGGCAAAAAAGGATGGATTTAAAGGCTTTGTTTTGCCAAAGGAAAATGGAAAAGAGGCAGCGGTGGTGGAAGGGCTTGAAGTGTATCATGCCAATAATATTTCGGAAGTGGTTGGTTTTATAAAAGGCGAGTCAATTTTACAACCTTTACGCCTTGATCTGCAACAGGAACTCTATCAGTGTTCTGTTGATGATGACCTTGATTTTGCTGATGTAAAGGGTCAGGAAACCATTAAACGTTGTATGGAGATCGCCGCTGCGGGGGGCCATAACATTATCCTTATAGGGCCTCCGGGGTCAGGAAAAACCATGCTGGCCAAAAGGCTGCCTACCATTTTACCTCCTATGTCATTGGCAGAGGCTTTGGAAACAACTAAAATTCATTCGGTCGTTGGCAAGTTAAACGGAACCAAGGGGCTAATGAATAAAAGGCCCTTTAGGTCGCCCCATCACACGATCAGCGATGTCGCTTTGGTGGGAGGAGGAACGTATCCCCAGCCAGGTGAGATCTCTTTATCACACAACGGAGTTTTGTTTTTAGATGAATTACCTGAGTTCAAACGAAGCGTGTTAGAGGTTATGAGACAACCTCTTGAAGATAGGGAAGTTACCATTTCAAGGGCTCGATTTACCATAACCTATCCATCCAGTTTTATGTTGGTGGCCAGCATGAATCCCAGTCCGGGAGGTTTTTTTATTGATCAGGAACAAGTATCGAGTGCCACAGTAATGGAGGCTCAAAGATATTTGAGCAAGATATCGGGCCCTTTGCTTGATCGGATAGATCTGCATATTGAATTGCAGCCTGTTCCATTCGAAAAGCTTTCTGAAAAACGATCCGGCGAGAAGAGTAAAGAGATCAGAAAACGGGTCATGGCTGCCCGGCGCCTGCAATCAGATCGTTACAGATCAAGAAATGACATTCATTATAATGCTCAGATGAATGTAAAGCAAATTCGTAAATATTGCCAGATTGATAAAACCTCCCAGGAATTATTAAAACATGCCATGCAGCACCTCAATTTGTCGGCCCGGGCTTATGACAGGATCTTAAAGGTTTCCAGGACTATTGCCGATCTTGGTAAAAGCAACGCCATATTGCCGGAACATATAGCTGAAGCCATTCAGTACAGAAGTTTGGACAGGGAGGGCTGGTTGGGATAGGCGCATGAAATAAGGAAAAAATGAGACCACTTATTATAGAATAAATTAATACTTTTATTAATTTCCTTATTCATCTCTGAACAGATGGTTTTACCCCATAAACAACCACACCTGTTAAAAGATATTTTAAAACGAAAGGTATTAGGTGACATGAGCGGGGCCTTCTAATTGAAGGGATTCCAGCTGACTAAAATTTTATTTGATAGCAATCATTAAATTGATTGATAGCAATCATTGAAATTTAAAGATTTGTGAAATAACTTTCATTATGTAAAAAGGATCATCAAGAATTAGTGGTTGGAAATGCAAATTCGAAGTAATTTTTTTAAATAGTTAAACTTAATTTATGAAGGTCGTTTTACTCATATTCGTTATCTTTTTTGCGGCCTTGCCGATGTGGTCTCAGTTCCATGAAAGGCCCGAAGATCGTATTGACGCAGCGGTTGATACCATTTACAAATCTTCTGTTTTTGTACCCCATCCCTATTTACTTAATACGAGTCTTTGGAAAAGAGTTTCTGAATACAGATTTGAATGTGAATATTTACGTTTGGCAGTGGAATTCAAGGACCATACCTATGTCCTGATTGAAATGGACGGGGACAAACGTATACTTGCCAGAAGTATTGATTACTTAAGGATTTCCAATAAAATAAAGGAACTTACATTAAGAAATTCCCCCCACTTTGACATGGAACAAGATGTCAACTAATTCTTTGATCTTCAAGATAATAAGGATGCTGGATATTTTTTAATCACTCTCAAAAATTGATACGGGCATTCATTTTCTTCGAATCATTATCTTTTTGTTCAGCCCTGTGATTTCTCTTCTAAATAGATATTTTTTGTCAATTTGAATAACTTGATCCCATCTGAACCCTGCAATAAACTGAAGTAAAAAAACCCCTTTTTAACAGCTGTGCTCTTCTATCCAATCATATATGGAAAAAGATGTACAAACGCATCAAATGGCTGAAGCCATTCAGTTTAAAAGTTTGGATAGAGAAGGTTGGCTGGGTTGAATTTTAAACCTTAATTTTTTGTTTTCAATCACAATAAAAATGCATTAAAGGTAAAAAACATCATTTTCCTTTCCGATGACAAGATCGAAGTTGATTTTTTTGCCTTGAATGCTTTTTTCAACTATTTCTTCCAGCTGAATATCTGTATGGGCCGGATCATGATGAAAAAGCACCATTTTTTTAACTTTAGAAAGGTTTCCAAAATCGATGGCATCACTCACTGAGCTGTGGCCCCAGCCAATGCGTTGATCATATTCTTTTTCACTGTATTGGCCATCGTGAAACAAAAGGTCAGCCTCTCTGGATATATTATAGCCGCTGCACCATTCACTTAAATTAGGAAAGTCACTGGAACCTAAAGAAGGTTCGTGATCTGGCATAAATGAT
>JBFFLO010000055.1:0-10874 GCA_041554895.1 Lutimonas sp.
ATCCGGTTTCCATTAGAAAGACAGCCAAGAGGCATGCTTTGAATACCGATGCCTCCTTTAGGTTTGAAAGAGGTATCAATCCGAATGCTGTAGTCTACGCCTTGAAGCGAGCAGCCATTTGGATCGCTCAAATTGCCAATGGAAAGATCGTTTCTGACGTTACTGACCTATATCCGGTTAAAATAGAAGATTTCCAGGTTAATTTTTCTTATGCGAAAGCGTTTAAGCTCATCGGAGAGGAAATACCAACGGATACCATAAAAGATATCCTTGCTTCTTTGGATATCAAGATAAATCATCAAACGGAGTCGGGGCTTGGCCTTACGATCCCAGCCTACCGTGTTGATGTAACCCGAGAAGCAGATATAGTTGAAGAGATTTTAAGGATCTATGGCTATAATAATGTGGAAATCCCGGAAAAGATCAAGACGTCAATTTCCAGCGCTGACAAATGGAGCCCCGAAAAAATTGAACAGGTCGCAGCAAGTTTTTTGACTTCAAATGGAATGTTTGAGTCGATGAGCAATTCTTTGAGCAAGCCTGAATATACTGATGCCTCTGACCATATTGATAAGGATAAAAACGTGCAGATCCTCAATGCTTTGAGCGGTGATCTTTCAGTGATGAGGCAATCCATGGTCTTTGGCCTGTTAGAAGGGCTTTCTTATAATCTCAATAGAAAAAACAGCAACCTTAAAATGTTTGAGTTTGGGAATACTTACCATAAATATGACAGTGGTTATGCCGAAGACAAGCATTTGTCAATTGCTGTTACAGGTAAAAGAACCAATGATCATTGGGCCCAGGCGAATAAGGTATCAGATATATTTTATCTAAAAGGGATCGTAAAATCCTTAATGGAAAGGTTGGGTATCACAGGATTGAAATATGGCAAGACAAAGAATGATATTTTCTCGGAAGGGATCAGCCTGCAACTTGGGAAGGTTGGAATTGTCGAATTTGGAGTGGTCAAAAGTGCTGTTCTTAAAAAATTCGGGATCAAGCAAGAGGTCTTGTTTGCAGATTTTAACTGGAATAATGTGATCGCCAATGTTGGCCGAAAGAAGGTAAAGATTTCAGAATTACCGAAGTATCCAGAGGTTAAAAGGGATTTGGCCCTTTTGCTCGATGACAAAGTAGATTTTATTGATCTGTATAATTATGCTTTTCAAACGGAAAGGAATCTTTTAAAAAATGTTGATCTTTTTGACGTTTATACAGGAGATAAACTACCAGAGGGTAAAAAGTCATATGCATTAAGTTTTATTTTACAAGATGAAAACAAAACGCTTACTGACAAACAGATTGACAAGATCATGAATAAATTGCAGGAAGGGTTCAGTAAGCAGTTCGATGCAGAATTGAGATAGCCTTAAATTAATCAACTATGTACAAATCACTGGTCAGAAAAATACTATTTCAGTTCGATCCTGAAAAAATACACCATTTTAGTTTTGCCATGATCAAAGGAATGATGAAGTTACCATTTGTTCCGGGGATAGTAAGGAGTATTTTCAAAGTAGAGGACCCTGAATTGGAAAGAAATTTACTTGGCTTGACCTTCAGGAATCCCGTTGGCCTTGCTGCCGGATTTGATAAAAACGCCATGCTTTTTGATGAATTTTCTAATTTTGGATTTGGGTTTATTGAAGTAGGGACCGTAACCCCCAAACCCCAACCCGGAAATCCTAAAAAGAGGATTTTCAGGTTAAAGGCCGATGAAGCATTGATCAATAGGATGGGTTTTAACAACGATGGAGTAGATGCAGTGGTCGAGCGGTTGCGTAAAAGAAAAACAGATATCATCATTGGAGGAAATATTGGCAAGAATAAGGTGACGCCCAATGAAAATGCCGTTGACGATTATTTGATCTGTTTTGAAAAGCTTTTTGATGTTGTCGATTACTTTGTCGTGAATGTGAGTTCTCCCAATACCCCAAACCTAAGGGCTTTGCAAGACAAAGAGCCTCTTATGGAATTATTGCAAACACTTCAAAAAGAAAATATTAAAAAGAAAGAACCCAAGCCGATTCTTTTAAAGATAGCACCAGACTTAACTGAAAGTCAATTAACCGATATTATTGAAATAGTCGATACTACTAAAATTGCAGGGGTCATAGCGACCAATACTACCATAAGCAGAGAGGGCCTGCGATCTAAGGATCAAAATGAAACAGGTGGCTTAAGCGGAAAACCGGTCAAAGACAGGTCTACAGAAGTGATCCGGTTTTTAGCTGAGAAATCAGGAAAGTCCTTTCCCATTATAGGGGTAGGAGGCATACATGCAGCGGAAGATGCAAAGGAAAAACTTGAAGCAGGGGCCGATTTGGTGCAATTGTACACGGGTTTTATATATGAAGGACCCGGTTTGGTGAAAAAGATCAATAAAAGTTTGATTGCTTGATCTTTCTTTAAGCCTGAAAGCCTAACAAGGCGCCCATTTATAATGTAGAGTTGGCCAAAGTTGAATTTTTCAGGTAATGATCTTCGGGATAATAGATAAAAAGCAACGATCCGTTCTTGATCTTTTGCACGATCTGCTCATAGTTTTTCTGCGGAAGTGAAGGGCAGCCAAGGCTTCGTCCCAACCTCCCATTTTTTTCAATGAATACAGAGCTTACATAATCAGCCGCATGGATCACAATAGCTCTCTTTCGGGCATTGCTGTTTGAATATTCAAGGCCATCAAGCCTTAAGGATAAACCGTGTTTTCCCTGGTAAGTTTCTGCTGTTCTGTAAAAGCCAATACTACTTTTAAAAGAGCCTACTTTATTCGAGAAGAATGTTGCATATTCTTCTCCCGAATTTCTACCATGGGCCACAATGCTCTTATGTATGATCTTTTTGTTTTCAACATCGATTAGAAAAAACCTGTTCCTGTTGGCCGAGATACTCATGTCGATAACGGTAAGGTAACTGTGTTTTGCCAGCTGCCCTTCTTTCTGTAATTTCATATAACCTTTCAATGCCTTTTCAAAAGGGGCGTATTCAAGGTCCGGATCCCCCAGGTTTTCGTAAAGGTTAACTGCAAATGTATTAAAATCTTCTAATGCAACTACCCTTAAAGAAGTATCGAATGCGGCATAAGAAGCAGGAGTGGCCAAACCCGTCATAACAAGCCAAACAAAGAAGATTCCTTTTTTGATCATAAGCTTAAATAAAGGGCGGCAGTTGGTTTAATTGGGTCCAGGTCAATTCTTTGCGCCCTCCCAATCTGGTGCAAATGTACTATATTCTTCAAAAAAAAAGTGCAGTTTAAGAATAATTTAACTCAATACCGGTAAACTGTGATACTCTTTTTAAGAATAGAGGCTCTTGAATTTTGCCGGATCAGTTTCCTGCATGACACGATAAACACCTTCGAAAATATCATTAACAGAGGGTTTTGAAAAATAATCACCATCAGTCCCATAAGCCGGACGATGTGCCTTTGCCGTAATGGTAGTAGGCATGCTGTCAAGGAAATTGTAGGCTCCCTGCCTATTGACGATTTCATCCAACAGGTAGGCCGAAGCCCCTCCCGGAATATCTTCATCAATAATCACAAGTCTGTTCGTTTTTTGGACGCTGGCCAATACCTCATGCTCGAGATCAAAAGGCAGCAATGACTGTGCATCAATTATTTCAGCGTCGATACCGACCTGTGACAGATCTTTTGACGCTTCTTCAACAAGTTTTAAGGTTGACCCGTAAGACACTAAGGTTATGTCGTTGCCTTCCTTAACCGTTTCTACTACGCCAATAGGCGTTGTAAACTCCCCTAAGTTGGTCGGCATCATTTCTTTAAGGCGATAACCATTCAGATTTTCTATGACGATGGCAGGTTCATCTGATTTCATTAGGGTATTGTAGAATCCCGCTGCTTTGGTCATATTTCTGGGTACCAGAATATAAACACCCCGAACCAGATTAATTAAACTGCCCATTTGAGATCCAGAATGCCAGATGCCTTCTAATCTATGGCCCCTTGTTCTGATGATCAGAGGTGCAACTTGTTTACCAAATGTTCTGTACCGAAGCGTAGCCAGATCATCTGTAAGTACCTGGGTGGCATAAAAGATATAGTCAAGATATTGAATTTCGGCAATGGGTCTCAGCCCTCTCATGGCCATTCCTATACCTTGTCCAATAATGGTCACTTCCCTGATACCAGTATCATAGACCCTTTCTTCTCCATATTTCTCCTGCAGTCCTTCCAGTCCTTGGTTTACATCTCCGATTTTACCCGAATCTTCACCGAATATGAGTATTTTTTTATGTTTGCTCAATAAAGCATCAAAATTATTACGCAAGACAAGCCTGGCATCGACATCTTCTGCTTCTTCGTCATAGGTAGCCTCTGTTTTTTCAATATTGCTGGCCCTGTTTTCCAGTTCGCTGTAAAGATGAGCACTGTATTTTGGCTGTTGCAATTCCATATAGTCTTTTAGCCAATTCTGCAGTAATTCCTTTTCCTTAAAATCTTCATTTCTAAGGTAGATAAGGCTCTTTCTTCCAACGGTCAGGATGTTTTTTCTAATAGGCTCATCGATAGATTCGAGCTCTCTTTTTAATTTTTCCAGAAAAATCTCATTTTCACTTTTTCTGGCGGCTTTCTCTAAAAGGTTCAACAATTCCTTTCGTTCTTGTAGCATCGGCTTTAGATAATCATTCCAAGACTTGAGTTTGGCATTTCTCACTTCAGTCTTGGCTTCTTTTTCCAAGGCGATCAGCTCAGCTTCATTTTCTACAAATTTTAGCATTTGCCCATCAACATCCTCCAATTCAAAATTAAGAATCCACTCTCTCATTTTGGCATTACAATCATGTTCCTTTTCCCAAGCCAGCCTTTCAGCATCTTTATAGCGCTCATGAGATCCTGAAGTTGAATGTCCTTGTGGCTGTGTAAGCTCCTTTACATGGATAATCACAGGTACATGTTCTTCTCTTGCTATGGCAGAAGCCTTGGCATAAACATCAACAAGTTGTGTATAGTTCCATCCGTTGACTACAAATATTTCATATCCTGATCCTTTCCCGTCTCTTTGAAAACCTTTAAGCACCTCAGATATACTTTCCTTGGTGGTCTGGTATTTTGAATGGACAGAAATTCCATATCCGTCATCCCAAATACTTATGACCATTGGCACTTTTAAAACCCCGGCAGCATTGATCGTTTCAAAAAAAGGCCCTTCAGATGTACTGGCATTTCCTATGGTTCCCCAGGCAACTTCATTGCCATCCTTAGAAAGAATTCCTTCCTGGTCAAGTCCTTCAATTTTCCTGAATTTCTTTGAGGCCTCGGCCAAACCCAATAAACGAGGCATTTGACCTGCCGTAGGAGATATATCTGAACTTACATTGTACTGTTCCGTGAGCACTTTCCAACTGCCGTCATCGTTGATCGAGTGCGTGGCAAAATGCCCGTTCATTTGTCTCCCGGCTGAAAAAGAGTCGGCTTCGATATCTGCATGCGCATAAAGACTGGCAAAAAAATGTCTTGGACTATACTCTCCAATGGCCATCATAAAGGTCTGGTCTCTGTAATATCCCGATCTCCAGTCTCCTTTTCTAAAGGCCTTTGCCATGGCGAGTTGAGGAACTTCCTTACCACCTCCAAAAATGCCAAATTTGGCTTTTCCTGTTAAAACTTCACGCCTTCCTAACAAACTGCATTCTCTGCTAAGTACAGCGATCTTGTAGTCATTAATGACCTCGTTTTTAAATTCAAGAAAAGATAATTTTTTAGAAGATTTGACGGCCTTTTGGATCATAAAACAGATTGGTTTAGGAGTTTCGCAAATATACAAAAAATATGAGCGTTTTTCAAGATCTTTAAGTGCCTGAAAACTAGGGGAAAATGTTATTTGGCAGACAGAACTGTTAAAGAGATCAATAAAATCCTCTTTTTACAAAATTGTAAACGCGTTCTATATCTATCGTCAGAACAAACCTGATCCTTGAAGCATAATCAGAGAATTCGGGTTCAAAACCATTACTGGATTGAAGGGGGAAATATACTTCCAGGAAATTGTGGATAAAATTTAGCCTTATACCCGAGTCATACTTGAATCTGGCATCCTCATTTCTGTTCTTTAGAAACCCCGCATCAGCGTAAAACTCTATCCACCTCCAGATACCTATACTGGCATTTGAAGAAAGTATCCACTGATTGGCATAAGAATCTTCAAAAATACTTTTGAAGCCGCCTTCGGTAATAATGACTTGCTGACTTAAAAAGCCTGAGTCTTCAGAACGCCCCAGGTAATTTAAGTCAAAGAGATAATCACTGGGCCGGTCAATGGAATAACTGAAGAAATCACTTTCTGTATTATTGAAAAGGAAAGAACCAAAGAACATTCTAAGATCCAGATATCGGTTGATATTCGTGAGTTTGCGATACCTCACGTCAAAGGACGCCTTACTGAAATTTTCATTGTATTGAAAATCGGCAAAATACCTGATGTCATTAATGATTTCAGGCTTTGAATTTCCATAACGCACATTGAAAATATTGTACTTATAGCTTTCTGGAATTTCTGCTTGCATGGGGAGCTCCTTATCTACCATCACATAACGGGTCAATAAACTTTTTCCGCCAACATCGCGAAGTGTTTTTCTTTTAAAATCAATTAGAAAAAAGGGGGCAACCTTGTTAAAGGCCAGGTCATTGTCATAATGTGACCGACCAGCCGAAATACCTGCTCTGTACCTGTAAACACTGGTTTCCTGAGGCAGGTGTTCATAAGCGAAGGCAAAATTCCCTGTAATCGTTTTACTTTTAAAACCATATACGGGAGTTACCGAAAACAACCATTTCTTTTTGAATAGGGCCTGGTTATAAATGTTGGGTCCAAATAAAAATCCATCATAGAAATTATAATCGATGATAGGTTTGTAGAATACCTGGTTATAATAAGGAGCTTCTACGTCTCTGAAAAAGGTCACTTTTAAGGGCCTGTTCAATAGTTTTTTATTGAGCTTTTTCCAGTTATCCCTTAAATTTTCCTCAGGAACATGATATTCATAATTCAGGCTCAGGCGGTCAATATCCTTTGTAGGTACTTTGAGTATTTGTTCTTCTTGAATGGGGTCTAACCATTGTTTGAATTTAATGTCCTTTTTATCAACTCCGTAAAGAGCTATGGGAGCGGGAAAGTTACTTGTATTTTGAATAGTGACTTCTACTGAATCAGGTTCTTCCCTGATGTTTTTCATGGTATAATTTATTTTGTTGTTGGTTTTGATGTAGTCCCCGAAGAACCAAGCAAGGTCTTTGTCAGTTTTTGATAAAAGGATCTCATTAAAAGAGGATGTTTTGGCAAGTTGCAAGCTATGCTCCCGGTAATATTCCTTCAGGGCCTTCTTTACGATATCGTCATTCAGGTATTCATCGAGGTAACGTAATCCCAGTCCTGATTTGTAACGATTTACCAGTTTTAAGTTGAAATTTGAAAGGGAATCAGAACGTGTGCTCAAGGCCTGATCCAATTGCTTTCTGGTTGAGAATTGGTATACAAAAGGATATTTATCGTTAAAATCCAATTTGGCAACATTATACCTGCCAATTCCCCATTTTTTTGAAATGTTTCCGATGGCTTTTACTTCAGGATAATATTGGTTTACGTATTCAATCATCAAATAGATCTGCATGCCATCAGCAAGCCAGGTGTCTTCCCTGGTATTTGTAAGAATGGTAGTTTCTATATACCGATCTGTAATGGATTTGAACATTTTGATATCCCATTCAAAAATGTCTGAGAACGGGTTTAAGGATTTTGGCAATTGGTTAAATCCGTAGACTGGTCTTTTCTGATAAGCGGCCATACTGATCAGCATCTTATCATGCGGGTATTTGCCTAAAAGTCCTTCTATAAAATCAAACTGCCTTTGCAAGACATCAGCCTTGACGTTTTCTGAAAGGTTTTTACCTTTGATATTTGTGACGATCTCAGTGTTCTCTGTATTGTAAGCGGAAAAGGTGTTGTTGAATTGGATGTTGAGTTGAACATCCAATCTGTTTTTACCTTCCATCTTATAAAATACTTCATTTTCACCAAATGATGCTTCCTGTTTAAGGTCAGAATATAGGGTGTAGCCCATAGGAATGGCAAAATCGATCTTATAATCTGTGGGTTGCATATAGTAATCATCCATGTTTAAATTGCTGAACAAATGCCATTTATCTTTATAAACAGCTGGAGTCATATGCCAATACCTCAGGTTATAACCAAGTTCGTTACGGCCATAACGGGTAAATTTATCTTTTGGGATTTTCACCTCGTAAACAACATGGATCTTAACCGATTCTTTGGGGGCCAAAGAGGAGGGTAGCAGGATCCTCACCACATCAGAGGCATCCTTTAATGTACTGAACCTGACATTTGAACCATTACAGGTCAATTCCTGAATACTTGAATAGCCACGATCTTTGATTTTAGCGAAATACAAGCTTTTGTCATAATCTTCAATCAGTCTTTTGGTCAAAGGCGTGGTCTTGTCTTTATAACCATTCGCCCAGTTGAGGAGGTATATGGTATCCATCTGCTGATCCGACGGATTGTAATAAGTGATTTCCTGATTAATCAGGATCTTATGGTCGTGGATAAGGCTGGCCTTTATGGATATTTGATTGTTTTGTGCAAGTAGGAAGGCGGACACAAAGAGCAGAAATACCAATATGAGCTTTTTCTTTTGCAAATTTTAAAAGTTAGTGGATGAGGGCAATAAAGATTAAAAATTAGGAGTTAACTGATGTTTCGTATAGAAATTGTTAATGGCATCCACCACTTGATCAGCCGTATCCACAATCTTAAATAAATCAAGATCTTCTTTACTCACATTACCATTTTTTTTGAGCATCATGTCTTTGATCCAATCGATCAGGCCAGCCCAAAAAGATGTGCCCACAAGTATAATCGGGAATTTACCTATTTTTTTTGTCTGTATAAGGGTGATCGCCTCAAAAAGTTCATCCAGGGTACCAAAACCGCCGGGCATGGCTACAAATCCTTGAGCGTATTTCACAAACATGACCTTTCGAACGAAAAAGTAATCGAATTCAAGGTTTTTTCCACGATCAATATAAGGGTTGTCTTTTTGTTCAAAGGGAAGGTCTATGTTCAAACCTACTGAAACTCCACCACCTCTGTGGGCTCCTTTGTTTCCGGCCTCCATGATACCGGGGCCTCCTCCTGTGATCACCCCATAACCGTTTTGGGTGAGTTTAAATGCAATATTTTCTGCCAATTCGTAATAGGCTTCACCCGGTTTGGTTCTTGCAGATCCAAAGACACTCACACAAGGCCCAATTCTGCTCAATTTTTCATAGCCATCCACAAATTCGCTCATGACCTTAAAAATAGCCCATGAATCATTGGTCTTTATTTCATTCCAGGTTTTTTGCTTTAACTTTTCTCTGATTCTTTTGTCTTCATTTGGCGTCATAGTCAATTTTTTTTCTGTCTCTAATTTACAGACCTATAAATTTAGTTCTTTTTTTAAGAATTCTGCTGTATAACTTTGTTTGTTAAGGCTTATTTCTTCAGGCGTTCCGGCGCATAGTATTTCACCACCTTTCATTCCTCCTTCTTTTCCGATATCAATGATATGATCGCACAATTTGATAACGTCAAGGTTGTGTTCAATGACCAGAACGGTATTTCCCTTATCTGCAAGTTTGTTCAAGACTTTCATCAGGATGCTGATATCTTCAAAATGCAATCCGGTTGTGGGTTCATCAAGGATATAAAAGGTATTCCCGGTATCTCGTTTCGATAATTCTGCGGCTAACTTGATGCGTTGCGCCTCGCCTCCTGAAAGGGTAGTGGATTGCTGACCTAAGGTGATATAGCCCAAGCCCACATCTTCTATTGTTTTCAATTTCAGATAGATCTTGGGGATGTTCTTAAAGAACTTGACAGCTTCCTCAATGGTCATATTCAGCACATCAGAAATAGATTTGCCTTTATACCGAACCTCAAGTGTTTCTCTGGTAAATCTTTTGCCCTGACAAGTTTCACATTCTACTTCCACATCAGGAAGAAAATTCATTTCAATGACCCTAACACCACCTCCCTTGCAAGTCTCGCACCGGCCATCTTTGACATTAAAAGAAAACCTGCCTGGTTTGTATCCTCTGATCTGGGCTTCAGGTGTTTTAGCGAAAAGGCTTCTGATCTCTGCAAAAACTCCGGTATAGGTGGCAGGATTCGACCTGGGGGTCCTTCCAATGGCTGTTTGGTTGACATCTATGACCTTATCAATGTGCTCTAAACCCTCAATCGACGAATAGGGCAATGGTTCTTTGACAGCCTTGTAAATATGCCTGTTCAATATTGGATATAAAGTTTCATTGACCAGAGATGATTTGCCGCTTCCAGAAACTCCTGTAACGCCAATAAGCTTGCCAAGAGGAATGCTAAGGGTTACGTTTTTCAGATTGTTTCCCTTTGCTCCTTTAAGGATGATTTCCTTGCCGCTTCCTACTCTTCTTTTAACAGGTATTTCAAAATTTCTTGTTCCGTTGAGGTAATCTGCTGTGAGCGTGTTGCTATTGAGCAATTCTTCCGGAGTGCCAATACTTATGATCTCACCACCGTGTTTACCTGCCTCCGGGCCAATATCGCTCACATAATCTGAGGCGATCATCATATCTTTATCATGCTCGACCACGAGTACAGAATTACCCAAATCACGCAATTTTTGCAAGGATTCGATCAGTTTGATATTGTCTCGCTGATGCAGCCCAATACTAGGTTCATCAAGAATATACAATACACCAACAAGCTGCGAGCCTATTTGAGTGGCCAGGCGAATTCTTTGGGCCTCTCCTCCTGAAAGGGTTTTTGAGCCCCTGCTCAAGGCGAGGTAATTGAGCCCTACATCCATTAAGA
>JBFFLO010000056.1:0-10850 GCA_041554895.1 Lutimonas sp.
ATAATTATAGACGTCAGGCCCCAGCTTTGACAAGGGGCTTGAGAATTTCTTATCAAAAAACAACAGGTAGTTATCGTAAATGTCAAAATCAACATATAACTGTTTTAAAAAAGAAATAAGCGCCTGATTGTCGGAGTATCCTGAATTTTTATTCGCCTCCATAATGCTGTTTTTCTTCCGGGGATAAATATTTTTCCCATAAGTTTTATACACCGATTCATTGATAAATATGGGTAAATAAACCTTTCCAGTAATCTTTGAGGTATCAATCTGGTCAAAAACCATCTCCATTCCTTCAAAGATCTTTCTATCCATCAATTTTTCATCAATATTATTCAAATCAAATTCTATCTTTTCATACCGGTCAAATTCATACCTGTCATACATATTCAATCCATTCTTCCTTTTTTGGGCCCATATCTTTTTCAAAATATCTATGGCTGGATTGTTTTTTCTCTTAATCCTTCCAGAATAAATGGTAACCTCCTTCAGTTGATCTCTTCCTTCCTGAAGTACAATTCGAAGGTCGGTATTTACTTTAACCAGCGGTATCACTTTCGTTTCGAAACCAACAAAGGAAACCTCAAGTTCACTATAAGTATTTTCTGTTTCAAGATAGAATTTCCCATTCTCGTCAGAAATGGTTCCTTCAGTAGAGCCTTTAAAGATAATATTGGCAAAGGGCACGGGTTCATCAGATTCATCAACGACAAAACCATTGACCTTGACCTGAGCCGATAGCCCAAAGGAGAAGCATAATAATATGAATACAATTTTTTTTAACATGGTAAAATCCCATAAAAAATCCTTTCCAAAAGAAAGGAAGTTGGATTAGCAAAAATATTACTTTCTATGGATATAACTTTTTTAAACTGAATTAATTTGAGCCTGTTAAGATCTTTATAAACTACTCATGTACCGCTTTGGCGTTGCTCCAAATTTCTTTTTAAATGCGGCTATAAAATGGCTTGGGGTACTGTAACCTACCTCAAAACTCACCTCAGAAATATTATACTTTCTGGTAGTCAATAGTTTTCTGGCACATTCCATTTTATAATTCAATAGATAAGCAAAAACTGTTTCGCCATAAATATGCTTAAAACCATCTTTTAAATGTTGCAATGGAAGGTTAATTTGATGCGCCAATTCGGTCAGAGTGGGTGGTTCTGTCATACTTTCGATCAAAATCTGCTTTGCCTTTTGAATTTTTTCAACGTTGGCCTCGTCTTCAAGAAAGGGGCAATTCTGGATACCTTCATTGTCCGATTTGTGGAAATACAAGCTAATCAATTCATAGACCTTACCCTTGGAATATAGTTTTTCAAGAGATGAATGCAATCCATAATGAAAAATCTGATTGAGTACCATCATCTCATTCGGATTAAGCTCTTTATCCCTGTAACATTTTTTACTCTTGTTCTCTCCGCTCAAAAAGTGTATCAATCCCGCCTCTTGTGTAAAAAAAGTATGGAATTTTTCAATCCTTATCAGTAAACTGATCACCTTGGCACCTGGGCTCATATTTAAATGTATCGGCAGGTCCTGCTCAGGATTATACAGTAAAAAAGATTTGTTTTCGGGCAAATCCAATACATAATGGCCTCCATTGAATTTTAATTTAGCCGAATTTTTAATGCAAAAATGTAATTGCAAAAAAGACTTGTCCACATTCCTGCTTACTTCTACCTCCTGCTCCTCCTGATTGTGAAATTTCAACAAGTAAAACCCATCTTCTATTTTGTTATCCAACATCAGACTTTTATCGACACTCTGATTTTCCATAATTTATTTTCATTTAACTATCAAATTGAAAACATACCTTTATTTAAAGGTGTTTTCAGTGATCAAATATACATAAAAATAATTCATTGACTTTTAACTTTTACCGTTATAAAATTTATTTTTGACCATAAAAAAAGCCATTTGAAAAAATCAAATGGCTCTATTTATAGTGTAAAAACATCTGTTACAGATACATCACTTTTTTAACGGCATTAATCACATCCTGCTTATTTGGCATCCATTCCTCCAGCAATACGGGAGAAAAAGGAGCTGGCGTATCAGCAGTTGTTATTCTTTGAATAGGCGCATCAAGGAAATCAAAAGCATTTTCCTGAACTTGATAAGTAATCTCTGAGGATACACTGGCAAAGGGCCAGGCTTCTTCAAGGATTACCAATCTGTTGGTCTTCTTAACAGAATTCAAAATAGCTTCGTGATCCATAGGGCGAATCGTACGTAGATCAATAATTTCTAATGAAATCCCTTCCTTTTCCAATTCTTCCGCTGCTTTGTACGCTTCCTTGATAATCTTTCCAAAACTTACTACGGTTACATCGGTTCCTTCTCTTTTTATATCAGCAACACCAATGGGGAGGATATATTCCCCTTCTGGCACCTCGCCTTTGTCTCCATACATCTGTTCAGACTCCATAAAAATCACAGGGTCATCATCTCTGATGGCAGCTTTTAAAAGTCCTTTTGCGTCATATGGATTGGAAGGAACAATCACCTTCAATCCAGGAGTATTGGCATACCAATTTTCAAATGATTGCGAATGTGTTGCTCCTAATTGACCTGCTGAACCAGTTGGACCCCTGAATACAATAGGTATATTAAATTGTCCGCCTGACATCTGCCTCATTTTAGCTGCATTATTGATGATCTGGTCAATCCCGACAAGAGAAAAGTTGAAAGTCATGAACTCGACTATTGGTCTGGCACCACCCATGGCGGAACCAACAGCAATCCCAGAAAAACCAAGTTCAGCAATCGGTGTATCTATAACGCGTTTTTCACCAAATTCATCAAGCATTCCCTTTGACGCCTTATAGGCCCCATTGTATTCTGCTACTTCCTCACCCATCAGGTAAACGGATTCATCTCGTCGCATTTCTTCACTCATTGCCTCAGCAATGGCTTCTCTAAATTGTAATACTTTCATATTTTAGTAATAAAGGACTGCAAAAATAACTAATTTTGATGAATATCTTTAGGGTGGAGAATACAATTTTTAGAGAAAAAAATATGCATCTTTGTTAGGCCTCGACTTTTAACAACAGACCTTATAAAATTTTATTATGCGTGCATAATATATTGAAAATATTTTTTAACTTCGTTGCAAAGAAAATCGAATAATCATTTTAACTAAGTAAAAATGAAAATATTAGTTTGCATAAGTCATGTTCCCGACACCACGTCAAAGATTAATTTTTCTGAGGACAACACTAAATTTGACAGTAATGGGGTGCAATTTGTCATCAATCCATACGATGAATTTGCTTTAACCAGAGCCATGTGGTTCAAAGAGAAACAAGGGGCTTCTATTACCGTAGCCACCGTGGGAAGTTCAAATGTGGAACCTACCCTTAGAAAAGCACTTGCCATTGGTGCCGATGACGCCATAAGAATTGATACAGAACCAACTGATGGCTTTCTGGTAGCACAACAATTATCCCAAGTGATCAAAGCAGAAGGTTTTGACCTGGTTTTAGCCGGAAAAGAATCTATTGACTATAATGGAGGCATGGTTCCAGGCATGATGGCCGAATTATTAGGGTTCAATTTTGTCAATGCTTGTATTGGTTTGGAAATAGAGAACAATAAGGCAACAGTGACTCGCGAAATTGACGGAGGCAAAGAGGTTCTTGTTTGTGATTTACCCCTGATAGCAGCAGGCCAAAAAGGTATGGTAGAAGAAAAAGACCTTAGAATTCCAAATATGCGCGGAATTATGATGGCAAGGAAAAAACCTCTTAAAGTTATTGCTCCGGCAGATACTACCGAGACCACATCTACTGCAAAATTTGAAAAACCTCTGGCAAAAGGTGCATGTAAATTAGTTGATGCAAACAATATTGATGAGCTTATTGATTTGCTGCATAATGAAGCAAAAGTGATCTAAAAAAATATATAACACTCAAAGGCGCATCTTTGGAGCCCTTTGCAAGAAAATCTAAATCTATGTCAGTATTAGTATTCGCGAATAATTCGGATGGAAAATTTAAAAAAACCGCTTTTGAAATAGTCTCATTTGGCAAACAGGTGGCAAAACAGGCAGAAACAACCCTTGTCGTTGTGGCGATCAATGCAAATGATGTGAGCTCACTTTCAACTTACGGGGCAGATAAAATTTTACAAATTAAGGATTCCAAGTTAGATTCATTTAACGCTAAAGCCTATGCTGATTGTATTCAGCAAGCCGCAAACAAAGAATCCGCAGACATAGTTGTCGTTGATTCAACGAACGATGGCTTGTATCTGGCACCTATTCTAGCTGTAAAATTAGAAGCAGGATATGCCTCAAATGTAGTGGACTATCCAAGTTCCCTCCAACCTTTAACAGTAAAACGAAAAGCATTTTCCTCGAAAGGGTTTAGCTTTACTGAGATCCATACCAAAAATAAGTTGTTGGGACTCACAAAAAATTCTGTGGGCCTTACCGAGAATCCGGTCGATTCAGTTGTAGAGGATTTCACACCCTCTTTAAAGGATGATGATTTTAAGATCAGTTCTGCCTCTATTGAAAAAACAACGGGGACAGTAACAATTGCTGATGCTGAAATTGTTGTATCTGGTGGTCGTGGATTAAAAGGTCCTGAAAACTGGGGAATGATCGAAGAGTTAGCTGAAGTACTTGGGGCTGCAACAGCATGTTCCAAACCTGTGTCCGATCTTGGATGGAGGCCTCATAGCGAACATGTAGGTCAAACCGGAAAACCAGTGACATCTAATTTATACATAGCAATTGGTATTTCAGGTGCCATACAGCATCTGGCTGGGGTAAATTCTTCAAAAGTCAAAGTGGTGATCAATAATGATGCTGAAGCTCCTTTTTTTAAAGCTGCGGACTACGGGATAGTTGGCGATGCTTTTGAGGTCGTTCCGGAACTTATCGCCAAATTAAAAGAATTTAAAAGTACTCTCTGATAAGATATAATTTTTAGTAAATTGCCCCTCTCAAAAAGGCTACCAGAATTTATGACGATCATTAGTCTTTAATTTTGATGGTCTTTTTCATTTTTATTTGTAAATTGACTTAGCTTATACTTAAATTTGTTGCAAATTTAGTATTTATCATAATTATGTCAAACCTGTGAGTTTAGTACGTTTAAATATAAAGGGAATATCCTATAGCCAAACCCAAAGTGGCGCTTACGCCTTGGTATTAAGTGAAGAAGACGGAGAAAGAACTTTGCCCATTATCATTGGGGCATTTGAGGCCCAATCAATCGCAATAGCCCTTGAGAAGGAAATCAAACCTCCGAGACCACTTACACATGACCTGTTCAAAAGCTTCGCAGATCGGTTCAATATTATTGTAAAACAAGTAATCATTCATAAACTGGTTGACGGGGTTTTCTATTCAAGCCTTATATGCGAATGCGATAAGATAGAAGAGATCATTGATGCCCGTACTTCGGATGCCATAGCCCTGGCAACTAGATTTAAAGCGCCAATCTTCACTTTTGAAAACATCCTGGACAAAGCTGGTATTATTTTAAAAATAAAAGATGAATCAAAACTGGCTGAATCAAAATTTAAAATGGAGGACCTGGTTGCCAATGTTGAAGAAGAAACTTCTACTTTTAAGGACGAATCCCTTGATGAACTTTACAAAAAGCTGGATCAGGCCGTCAGCAATGAAGACTATGAACTTGCGGCAAAACTAAGAGATGAAATCTCGAAAAGAGAGAAAAAGTAAGGACCTATGCTAAAAAAACTACTCTCCTTGAGTTTTCTACTTTTTCTGACTTTCCCTGTAAGAGCCCAACAAATAAACGAGCAAATTTCTCCTAGTGAAGGTGTTTCTTTTGAATCCATATGGCGAGGCTTACTCGGTATGGTCGTTCTGATATTTTTAGCCTATTTGTTCAGCTCAAATAAAAAAGCCATTCAATGGAAAACCGTGGGCATTGGACTTGCTTTTCAATTACTTATTGCCATCGGGGTCTTAAGAGTTAGATTTATACAGGTCGGGTTTGAAGCAGTCGGGAAAATTTTTGTAAGCGTCCTGGATTATACAAGGGCGGGTAGTAAGTTCCTTTTTGAGGGCCTTGTGGTAGATATGAATACGTTTGGCTATATTTTTGCATTTCAGGTACTTCCGACTATTATATTTTTCTCTGCTTTGACTTCACTGCTATATTATCTGGGAATTATTCAAAAAGTAGTTACGGCTATGGCCTGGCTCCTCTCTAAAACCTTAAAGATCTCCGGGGCTGAAAGTCTCAGTGTGGCCGGGAACATATTTCTGGGGCAAACAGAAGCACCTTTGTTGATCAAGGCATATCTGGAAAAGATGAATCGTTCTGAAATGCTCTTGGTGATGATTGGTGGTATGGCTACTGTGGCAGGTGCCGTACTTGCTGCATATATAGGGTTTCTGGGAGGCGATGATCCGGTGATGCGCTTAAAATTTGCAAAACACCTTTTAGCTGCTTCTGTCATGGCTGCACCCGGTGCCATAGTAATCTCTAAAATTCTCTGTCCGCAAACCGAAGAAATCAGCTCAGATGTTAAAGTATCCACTGAAAAAATAGGTACTAATATGTTGGATGCCATATCAAATGGAACAACCGAAGGGTTAAAACTGGCTGTTAATGTCGGTGCCATGCTTTTGGTTTTTGTCGCTTTTATTGCAATGATCAATGGAATATTAGGATGGATTGGTGATATCACTACGCTCAATGAGTGGATGGCTGCCAATACGCCCTATCCAAAATTTACCCTGGAGTCGATTTTAGGAACGGTTTTCGCGCCTTTAATGTGGCTTATTGGGGTGGCCAAAAATGATGTCATGATGATGGGGCAGCTCTTGGGCATAAAACTTGCAGCAAGTGAATTCGTAGGTTATATCCAACTGGCGGAATTAAAAGACGCAGCGAATATCATCCACTTGAACAATAGCAAATCTGTGATTATGGCAACCTATATGCTTTGCGGTTTTGCAAATTTTGCTTCGATCGGTATTCAGATAGGTGGCATCGGTTCGCTGGCACCAGGTCAACGAAAAACGTTATCTGAATTCGGCATGAAGGCTTTGATCGGAGGCTCCCTGGCTTCTCTCCTATCCGCTACTATAGCGGGTATGATCATTGGTTAATTTGTCATTTCATTTCAAAACTGTTTAGAGAATATTAACAACAGATTAAGTAAAATTAAATCGAAATATTTTATCTTTGAGCACTGCAGATTTACCGGCAAAAGGTGACATGGAGAATGGTTTTTTAGCATTAATTTTTTTAACAGCGGCAATATAATGAAGCAATATTTAGATTTGGTCCAACACGTGATCGATCACGGGATAACGAAAGAAGACAGAACTGGAACGGGAACCAAAAGCGTTTTCGGGTATCAGATGAGGTTTGATCTGAATGACGGTTTTCCGATGGTGACGACTAAAAAATTGCATTTGAAATCGATTATTCATGAATTACTTTGGTTTTTAAAAGGCGAGACCAATATTGCTTATTTAAAAGAGAATGGCGTAAAGATCTGGGATGCCTGGGCCAATGAGAAAGGTGACCTTGGTCCGGTTTATGGTTATCAATGGAGAAATTGGAATGGTGATGGTATTGACCAGATCAAAGAAGTCGTAGAAACTATCAAACATAATCCTGATAGCCGAAGAATGATCGTTTCCGCATGGAATCCAAGTGTTTTACCGGATACCGGTGCTAGTTTTGCCGAAAATGTGGCCAACAATAAAGCAGCATTACCTCCATGCCATGCCTTCTTTCAATTTTATGTGAGTGAAGGGAAGCTATCCTGCCAATTGTATCAGAGAAGTGCTGATATTTTTCTGGGCGTACCTTTTAATATTGCTTCTTACGCCTTGTTTACCATGATGTTGGCACAGGTTACCGGATTGGGATACGGTGATTTCATTCATACGTTTGGAGATGCCCATATTTATAGTAATCATATGGAGCAAATCGAGCTTCAATTGAGTCGTGATCCCAAACCTTTACCAAAAATGATCCTCAATCCGGACATCAAAAATATCTTTGAATTTTCATTTAAAGACTTTAACTTAGTTGATTATGAGCCACACCCTCATATTAGAGGGAGTGTATCCGTTTAATCCCCCAAAAATAAAGACCTATGAACGCTTTAGAGTTAAAATTAAATCTGATCAAACACATTACCCAAATCGAAGATGTAAGCCTTTTACAAAGAATGCAAGCATTTTTAAATACTTCCGGTAGTTTGTACAATGACACCATGAATGAAGTTCCTTCTTTGCGAAATAACAAAATCGAGGAGTTCAATGATAAAGAAGATTTTACCGATTATATTAAGGAATGGGTAAAAGATATGTAATCAATCCGCTAATTTGAAAGCTACTTTGGATCACGAATACTACGAAAAGGCAAGAAAGCGCACTAAACAGAAGAAGCGCTTGTATTTTCATTTTGTACTGTTTCTGGTAGGATCCGCTTTTTTTGTGTTGCTCAATAAGGTCATTAAATTCCATCCTGAATTAGACTGGTATGTTTGGGCCATATTTGCGTGGCTGGTTTTATTGATCCTTCATGTAATCAATGTTTTTGTTATGAACAGATTCTTTGGTAAGGATTGGGAAAGGCTTCAAACGGAAAAACTAATTCAAAAACACAAAGAGAAATTAGATAAATTGGAAGTCAAACTTGAAAAATCAGGTGCTTTTGATGATCTGGAAGACAATTTCTAAATAATTAATCCTATGCTTACGATAATTGCCGCTGTGGCGAAAAACAATGCCCTTGGTAAAAATAATGACTTGATTTGGCGCTTACCCGCCGATTTAAAAAGATTTAAAAAGGTAACCCTTGGGCACCATGTAATCATGGGAAGAAAAACTTTTGAATCACTTGGGAAACCACTGCCGAACCGCACCACTATCATTATTTCTCGAAATGAGGACTATCGCGTAGAAGGGTGTATTATCGTAAACTCACTTGAAAAAGCGATCCTCGCGGCAAAAAATGATGCCAATCCATATATTCTTGGAGGTGGAGAAATCTACAGACAGGCCTTAGACCATGCCGACATCCTGGACCTGACCCTGGTGCATCATTCCTTTGAAGATGCTGATACCTTTTTTCCAACAATAGATTTCAAAAAATGGAAAGAGATAACAAGGATAGATTTTAAAGCAGATAAAACACATCAGTTTGACTATAGCTTCGTTACCTATAAAAAAAAGCGAGCCCATGGGTAGGACTCGCTTAGACAATCATCTCACAATAATGAATTAATAATGGGTATTAAATTTTAATGGTTTTGGTAAACTTTCTTCCGTTAGATTTAAAAACGAAAAGATAGCTTCCCTTTTTTGCTTCAGAAAAATCATAGATTTTTCTCAAATGTGCTTGATTTTCAATCTTTTCAGAAAGCACAAAATCATAATTTTCTGCATAATAGATATTGAATTCCATTGGGCTTTCCTCATAAGAAACTCGTGAGACAAAAACCATATCATCCTTCACCCTTATATAAGGCTTGAATATAGTTGATTTTTCCTCCTTCTTAAACACTGCCTGATTAGACACTACGTTAAATGGTATGATCACAATCTTCAACTCTGAATCAAGTTCAAAATAATAATCGCCATTTGGCAGGGTTGTAAGATCAAATCCTTTTGAGTAATTTCCTGCTTTTACAATTGCTTCTTTGTAAAGCACAATACCATTTCCATCCTTAATAGATAACTTCGAGCCTAGTTTTACTTTTTTAAAACTCACACTCGTAACCTTCGGCTCTTTCTCTTTGATTGGATTTACTTCGCCATGTGCGAAAGTGAGCATCGACACAAACAGTCCCAGAACCAGTACACTTTTCTTTGTTAATTTTTTCATGATATATATTTATTAAAATTAGACATGACAAATGTAGAAGGGATTTAAAACCTAGAAAACAACAGTTTTGACCAATATATATACTTATTTATCTTTTTAAAATATTTATACATATATAGCTGTTAATTTAGTACACATTTTTGTTAAAACAGAACAAACTCCATCCCTACGTTTAATCTGTTTATCACTATTTATAAAATCAGTTGGTCCTGGGTTTTGTTCATCATGGATGCATAGATGAATTCACATGGGTGATTTTAAAGTTACCCTTAATAAAATTTGGACCAAAAAAAATGAGCTCCTATGGGGAAGAGCTCATTTTACAAATCACTGGACAATAACTAATTAATAATATTTTTAAATCTTAACGTTCTTTGTAAATTTTCTTCCTTTGGATTCAAATACAAAAACATAATTTCCTTTTTTGGCAGTTGAAAAATCATAGGCCTTATTCACCTCCTCCATTTCTTCAAATTTCGCCCTATGAACCAAATCATAGTTGTCAGCATAGTAGATTTTGCAAGACAACGGAGATTCATCAATTGCCGTTCTTGAAACATATACCATGTTCTCTTTGGTTACCACTGCCGGTTTGTAGATAGATTCCTCTGATCCTTTATCTAAAACCACTTCACTTGCATCCACATTAAATGGAATTACCACAAGTTTTAATTCCGAATTCAATTCGAAAAAATAATCACCATTTGGCAAACTTGACAAATCAAAGCCTTTTGAGTAGTCACCACTTTGCTCAATTGATTCATTGTAAAGCACTAATCCATTCTCATCTTTAATAGTCAAGCTAGATCCCTGTATAACATTTTCAAATCGAATGCTGGTTACATTTGTCTCCTTTTCCTTAATTGCCAACTCATTGTCATTTGCTAAAGTTGATAATGACATCATCAATCCAACCGCTACCAAACTTTTTCTTGCTAAATTTTTCATCTTATGTATTTATTAAAATTAGACAGGACAAATGTAAGCTCACTTTCCATTTTTAAAAAC